>NZ_JBSGZP010000226.1:0-10353 GCF_053611065.1 Streptomyces sp. NPDC054840 | reverse complement strand
GTCCGGAAGGGGCCGCCTACGGCCGCACGGGGGCCGGGACCGGCGCCGGCGCGGGAGCCGCGGGGGTCGGGCGGCGGTCCTCCAGGGGGATGACCGCCGGGATCGGGGCCGTCTGCCCGAGGAAGACCCGGCGCACCACGCGCTCCGCCGCGTGGCCGCCGTCGTGCGAGCAGAAGCGCGCACGGAACGCCGCCCGCAGCTGCGCGGAGCGCGAGCCCCGCCAGTGGCCCGTGGTGAAAATGTCCACCGGCGGGTCACGCGGGGTGGGGAGGGGAGTCACTTGATCGCCCCGGCCATCACCCCCGAGACGAACTGCCGCTGGAAGGCGAAGAAGACGACGAGCGGGACCGCCATCGACAGGAACGCGCCGGGCGCGAGCACGTCGATGTTGTTCCCGAACTGCCGCACCTGCTGCTGGAGCGCGACCGTGACCGGCGGATGGGCCGAGTCCGCGAACACCAGCGCCACCAGCATGTCGTTCCACACCCACAGGAACTGGAAGATGCCGAGCGAGGCGATCGCCGGTCCGCCGAGCGGCAGCACCACCCGTGCGAACAGCCGGAGTTCACCCGCCCCGTCGAGGCGGGCCGCCTCCAGCAGCTCGCGCGGGATCTCCGCGAAGAAGTTGCGCAGCAGGAAGACAGCGAAGGGCAGTCCGAAGGCGGTGTGGAACAGGACCACGCCCGCCGTGGTCTCGAACAGCCCGATGGAACCGAAGAGTTCGGAGACCGGGATCAGCGCCACCTGCACGGGGACGACGAGCAGCCCGACGACGAGGAGGAACAGCCAGTCCCGGCCGGGGAACTCCAGCCAGGCGAAGGCGTATCCGGCGAACGCGCCCAGGGTCACCACCAGCAGGGTGGCCGGCACCGCGATCGCGAAGGTGCTCAGGAGGGAGCCGGTGATGGTGTCGTTCGCCAGCAGCCGCTCGTAGTTGTCGGCCGTCAGGCGCGAGGGCGTCGTCAGCACCTGCCACCAGCCGCCGCTGTTGAGGTCGGTGGGGGAGAGGAGCGAGGAGAGCAGCAGTCCCAGGGTGGGCAGCAGCCAGAAGAGGGCCGCCACGACCAGGAAGACGCGCAGGGCTCCCGCGGCGAGCCGGGCGGAGGCGCGCGCGGCGTACGAGGGCCCGGCGGCGACGAGAGCGGCGGACGAAGGCCTGGCGGGCGAAGGCCTGGCGTACGCGGGTTCGGCCGCCGTCGGGTCCGGGGTCGCGTCGGTACCGCTCATCGGGTCCCCTCCTTGCGCAGCCGACGGATGTTCACGAGCATCACCGGGATCACCAGCACCAGCAGCAGCACGGCGATGGCGCTGCCCAGCCCCGGATCGGCGTCCGTGCCGAAGGAGGTCCGGTACAGCTGGAGCGCGAGCACGTTCGCGTCGTCCTGGACCGCGCCCGGCGCGATCACGAAGACCAGGTCGAAGATCTTCATGACGTTGATGACGAGGGTGACGAGCACGACCGCCAGGACGGGCGCCAGCAGCGGGACGGTGATCCGCCGGAACACCTGCCACTCGTTCGCCCCGTCCACGCGCGCCGCCTCCAGCAGCTCACGCGGTACGGCGGCCAGCCCGGCCCCGATCAGCACCATCGCGAAACCGGCCCACATCCATACGTACGCCCCGATGACCGCCGGGGTGACGAGCGCCGGGCCGAGCCACTGCACTCCGGCGTACGCCTCCCGGAAGTTGGCCCCGGGCAGTCGCAGCAGGGCCCCGTCGGCCTTCGCTGACAGGGTGAAGGTGCCGTCGGCGCCGGCGGTCGCCGTATCGACCACCCGGCCGTCCTTGACCGCCTCGATCCGCATCCCGGCGAAGCCCTGCTCGGTCGGGTCGACCACGTTCGTCGCCCCGCCCCCGCCCCGGGTGAAGTCCTGCCAGACGGTGCCGGTGACCTTCCCCGGCACGCTCTCGGAGTTGCCCGCGGTACGGGTCCCCTCCGGCAGCGCCTCCGGGGCCACGCCGACCAGCGGGAGCAGCACGGGGGTACCCGCGCGGACCGGGTCACGAGTGAGGAAGGCGCCCCCGCCGGCGTCCGTGAGCGGCGAGTCCCGGCCCGGGCGGGCCTTGGGGAAGGCCGAGGACTGCGCGAAGGTGTCGTGGACGCCGACCCAGACCGCGTTGGCGACCCCGCGGTCGGGATCGTGGTCGTAGACGAGCCGGAAGATGATGCCCGCGGCCAGCATCGAGATCGCCATCGGCATGAAGACCAGCAGCTTGAACGCCGTTCCCCAGCGCACCCGCTCGGTGAGCACCGCGAAGATCAGACCGAGGGCGGTGGCCGTGGCCGGGGCGAACACCACCCACAGCGCCGTGTTCTTCAGCGCGGTACGGATCGTGTCGTCGCGCAGGATCTCCCGGTAGTTGTCACCGCCGACGAAGGTGCCACCGGAACGGTCGAAGAAGCTGCGGTAGAGGGAGTACCCGATCGGGTGCACGACGAGCGCACCGAGCAGGACCAGCGCCGGGAGGAGGAACGCCGCCGCGATCAGACGGCGGCGCCGGGCCTCCGCGGACACGACGCCCTTGGCAGCGGCAGGGGCAGGGGCCGACACGGGATCAGTTCCCGTAGGCCTTGGCCGCGTCCGCCTCCAGTTTCGCCTGGGTCCCCGCCACGTCCGCCGGGTTCGCCAGGAAGTCCTGGAGCGCCTTCCACTCGCCGGCGCCCGGGGTCCCGCCGAAGGCCGCCGGGGCCTGGTCCGACATGTCGAAGCGGAAGTCGTCACCGGCGGCGATCAGCGCCTTGGCGATGTCCCGCTGGATGGCGTTCGGGTAGGCGCCCGGGTTCACGGCCCGGTTCGGGGAGACGAAACCGCCCTGAGCCGCGTGGATCTCCGCCGCGTCCGCGGAGGCCAGGAAGGTCAGCAGGGCCTGCGCCCCCTTCGACGGCTTCAGCGCGACCGCCACGTCGCCTCCCGAGACCACCGGAGCCTTCTCGCCGACTGCCGGGAAGGGGAAGACGAGGGCGTCCTCGCCCACCTTCGCCTCCGTCTGCGCGATGTTCACCGCCACAAAGTCACCCTCGAAGACCATCGCCGCCGCCGGCCGGTCGCCACCGGTGAAGGTCTGCGTCACCGACTTCGGGAACTCGGTGGACAGTGCCCCGCTCGGCCCGCCCGCCAGGAAGTCCTTGCGGCCGAACAGTTCGCCGAGCGTGGTCAGCGCCTGCTTGACGCTGTCGTCCGTCCACTTGATCTGGTGCTTGGCCAGCTTGTCGTACTTCTCCGGGCCGGCCTGGGAGAGGTAGATGTTCTCGAACCAGTCGGTGAGGGTCCAGCCGTCCGCACCCGCCACCGAGACGGCCGGGGTGCCGGAGGCGGACAGCGTGTCGGCCGCGGTGATCAGTTCCTTCCAGGTCTTCGGGGGCTGCACCCCCGCCGCCTCGAAGGCCTTGGCGTTGTACCAGATCAGCGACTTGTTGGCGGCCTTGTAGTACACGCCGTACCGGGTGCCGTCGACCGCTCCGAGATTCTTCCAGCCCGCCGAGTAGTTCGCGTCGAGCTGGGCGGCGGCCTCCGGGCCCAGCGGCTGCGCCCACTTGTTCTCCACCGCCGCCACCAGCGCCCCGACCTGCGGGAGCAGCGCCACGTCCGGTGGCGCACCGCCCGCGATCTTCGTGCCGAGGAAGGTGACGATCGGGTCCTGGGCCGGGACGAAGGTGACGGAGGCCCCCGTCCGCTTCTCGAACTCCTTCAGGACCTTGGTGAAGTTCTCCTGCTCCGGGCCTGTCCAGACCGCGGCGACCTGCAGCTTCTCGCCGGGCAGCTTCGGTAACTGCACCCGCGGTGCGGCAGTGCTGCCCTCGGGACCTCGCGGTTCCTCCGTCCCGCCGTCCCCGCACGCGGAGAGCGTGAGGGCGGCCGCCGCGGCGAGCGCCGTCCAGGTGAGTGTCGTACGGCTCGTTCCGTGCCTGCGCATGGCTCTGCCCCCGATGCCCGTGATGTGTCCTGGACCACAAGGTCTACGCCGAGCCGTGCGCCCCCGCAATACCGCCTCGCGGGGACGCGGCTGCGTCAGGCGCGGGCGGGAACAGCACGGGTATGGCCGAGACCAGGTGCGAGGCCCGGTCCAGGGCGCTGGCCAGCAGCGCGAGGTCGGTCGGCCCGTTGCCCAGCTCGCGTACCGGGCGGCGGGCCGGCGGATCGCCCATCCGCTCCCACTCCACGGGGACCACGGTCGGCCGCTGGGTGGCCGTCCGGGGGATCCGGCCGGTGACCCGGCCCGCCTGGAACGGGACCGTCCGGCCGTCACCGAAGCGGAGCAGTCCGCGGCCCGGGCCCGGCTGGTCGGGAGCGTCGAGCTCCACGCGCAGGGTGGCCAGCCGGGCCGGCCCGGTGTCCGCCGTACGGTCGGGGCGCGCGCTGGTGGCCACCAGGTGCACGCCCAGCCGGGCGCCCTCGCGGGCCACCGCCTCCAGCGCCCGCACCACCGAGCCGGCGGCGGGGCGGCCCGTACTGCCCAGCCCCGGTGCGACCAGCGCGTCGAGGTCGTCCACGAGCACCACCAGGCGGGGCAGCGGGCTGGGCCCGGCCGGATCGGTACGGGTGGTCGCGGCCCGCAGCCGTAGCGTGCCGGTGCGCTGGGGGTCGAGGTCGCCGCGCTGCTCGCCGGGGGTGGGCCGGCGCGGCGCGACCATCCGGTCGGACACCTCGCGCTGCGCGTGCCATTCGGCGAAGGACAACGTCTCCAGCAGTTCGGAGCGCCGCTTGAGCTCCGCGCCGAGCGCCTGCGCGAACTCCCGCATGCGCAGCGGATCGGAGGCGATCAGGTGGGCGCAGACGTGCGGGAGTTCGGTGCAGGGCAGCAGCCCGTCGCCGCGCTCGCCGCCGGCCCCGTCGAGGAGGAGCAGCCCGAGCCGGTCGGGCCGGGCGGCCGCGGACAGCGACGCGGCCACCGAGCGCAGCAGCTCGGTCCGCCCGCTCCCGGCGGGCCCCTCGATGAGCAGGTGGGGGCCGTCGTGGACGAGCTCGGTGCCGACGGGCCCGCGGCGTCCGCTGCCCAGGACGATCTCGGCGAGGCCGCCCATGCCCTGCCCCTGGTCGGTGGCGGCGGCCCAACGGGCCATCAGGGAGGCGGGGGTGGCCCGGGCCAGCCCCAGCTCGTCCAGCAGCCGTGCGGTGGCGGGCAGGGTGGCGGAGGTCGGCCGGTACGGCTCGGCGGAGCCGCCCTCGGCGGTGCGCAGCGGCGCCAGGGCGCGGGCGAAGCGCTCGGCCCAGGCGGCGGAGACGGCGTCGGCGGTGGCGGTGCCCCCCGACGGGACCGGCCTGCCGCCGCTGATCGTGAAGGTACGTACGGCGGTGGCCACATCGCCGCTGAGCAGGGCGACCGTGCCGCAGTCCCGGAAGGCGGGAGAGCTCGCGCAGGCGGCCTCGTACGTCTCGGTGACCGGCGAGGCGGGGGTGGCGGCCGGGGCCTCGGCGAGCACGAGCACGTGGATCCCGGCGGCCGGGCCGTGCGAGGCGAGCCGGCCGGTGACGTCGCGCAGCGGCCCGGCCCCGGGGTCGCCGTCGAGGACCACGAGCGTGTACGGGCCTTCGTGGGCGTCGGCGGCCTGCCGGACCTGCCCGGGGTCGGCGGCGGCCCAGTGCGTGCCGAGCGGACCCTCGTCGAGGCGCCGGGTCAGCTCACCCGTCCGGGCGACGGCCTGGTCGCGGTCGTAGGCGAGCAGGAGCCGGCAGTCCTGGCCGTGCGCGGGCCGTAGGTGGGGCAGCCAGCCGAGCCAGCCCCAGTCGCGCCGCCGGTCGGTGAGGCCGCGCGCCCGGTCGGCGGAGATGAGCACGATCTCCAGTTGCCCCGGCGCGTGCAGTGCCGCCAGCTGCGCGACCACCCAGCGGGCGGCCCCGGCCAGCCGGGGCCGGGGACCGGCGAGCCCGAGGGCGCCGACGGCGGGCATGGACACCCGGCTCCCGGCGCCGAGCCCCACCTCCAGTACGGCGGGATGCCCGGGCGTACGGGACCACAGGCGGGCGGTGGGGCCCATCGCGGCCAGCAGCAGTGCGGCGGGATCGTCGGGGTGGGGTGCGGCGGCCACCGGTTCCTGCGGCGCCTCGGCGGGTTCCTCGCCGCGCACCCACTTGCGGGCCCAGGCGCCGAGGACCTTCCGCCGCCCGGAGCCGGAGCCGGAGCCGGAGCCGGGGCCGGAGCCGGTCCCCGGGCTCGGCGTCGCGGCCTGCTGCCCGGCTCCGCCCGGCGCGGGGGCGGCGGGGAGTTCGGGCGCGTCCGGCATCGGTCCGGGGGCGGCCGGATCCGCCTCGGCGAGGGCACCGGTGGGCGCGCCGGTGGCCGGGCCGGTGGGTGGGCCGGGAAGCGGCGCCGGGGCAACGGGCCGGGCGGAGACCGAGAGGTGACCCTGGAGGTCCGGGGTCACCGGCAGCGCGGGAGCGCCCGCGGCGGCCAGCCGCAGGGTGGACTCGCCGACCCGCAGCAGCGCCCCCGGGGGCAAGGGGGCGGGCTGGGTGCCCACCGGGGCGCTGTCGAGCGTGGTGCCGTTCGTCGAGTTCAGGTCGGCCACCGCGACCCGCCCGTCGGGGATCACCGTCACCGCGCAGTGCAGCCGGGAGACGTCGGGGTCGTCGAGCGGGACGTCGGCGTCGGCGGAGCGGCCCACCATGATCTGCCCGCTGTGCAGCAGGTGCACCCCGCCCGCGTCGGGTCCGGCGACGACGTGCAACTGGGCCGCGCCGAGGCCGTCCTCCGGCAGCACGTCCGGAACGGGCCCGTGCAGCGCCAGCACCGCGCCGTCCACGAGCGGCGGCTCGCCGAGCACCCGCCGCTGGAGGTCGAGGCGCTCGGAGCCGGCGTACAGCACGACCGTGCCCCCGGTGTCGGGTCCGCCGACGGTCGCCGCGAGCCCGGAGGCGACCGCGGCCAGCACGGTGCCGACGGGAGCGGTGACGAGGACGTCACAGCTCGCGGGGGCGGTTGCGGTCTGGTGGCCGCTGCGCGACCCAAGGACGGTCAGCCGGATCTGCATCGCCGTCAGCGGTCCCTTCTGCGCGGTGCGCGGTGTGTGCGCCCGGCAGGGGAATCCCGTGACATGACCGTCCGGTCGCCCCCCACCCGGCACGGACGCGTCGTCCGGTCAGGTCTGCCCGGAAGGCGGGGCTCCCGTCCCGTGCCGTCCGTACGGGTGCATCCTCGCACCTGTCACGGACAACACGCCCGGCACCCGGCAACAAATGATCTTGATGTATCGGGACCCGGGCCGGACCCCGGCCGGATCCGGACACCAAGGCGGGGAAAGACGGGGAAAAACGCCTCCGGCATACCCCGCAAACATCACCCTCCGTACATATGTGCGGCAACCAACCTCCGAGGACCGGCGTCTTCCCGGGGGACACCCCCTAGAGTGGGCCGGAAAACCAATCAGCAGATCGACCACAGCAGACGACAGCAGGGGAGCGCGAGACGTGCGGCCAGTCGGCAGCAAATACCTGCTCGAGGAGCCGCTCGGGCGCGGCGCCACGGGCACTGTCTGGCGTGCCCGCCAGAGGGAGGCCGCCGGCGCGGAGGCGGCCGTCGCGGGACAGGCCGGAGAGACCGTGGCCATCAAGGTCCTCAAGGAGGAGCTGGCCCAGGATCCCGACATCGTCATGCGCTTCCTGCGGGAGCGCTCGGTCCTGCTGCGCCTGACCCATCCCAACATCGTGCGCACCCGCGACCTCGTCGTCGAGGGCGATCTGCTGGCCCTGGTCATGGACCTGATCGACGGCCCGGACCTGCACCGCTACCTCCGGGAGAACGGCCCCTTCACGCCCGTCGCCGCGAGCCTGCTGACCGCCCAGATCGCCGACGCCCTCGCCGCCAGCCACGCCGACGGAGTGGTCCACCGCGACCTGAAGCCGGCCAACGTGCTGCTCGACGAGCGCGGCGGGCAGATGAAGCCGATGCTCACCGACTTCGGCATCGCCCGCCTCGCCGACTCCCCGGGCCTGACCCGCACCCACGAGTTCGTCGGCACCCCGGCCTACGTCGCCCCCGAGTCCGCCGAGGGCCGCCCGCAGACCTCCGCCGTCGACATCTACGGCGCCGGCATCCTCCTCTACGAGCTGCTCACCGGCCGCCCGCCGTTCGCCGGCGGCACGGCGCTCGAAGTGCTCCACCGCCACCTCAGCGAGGACCCGCAGCGGCCTTCGACCGTGCCCGAGCCGCTGTGGACGGTCATCGAGCGCTGCCTGCGCAAGGAACCGAACGAGCGCCCCAGCGCCGAGAGCCTGGCCCGCGGCCTGCGCGTGGTCGCCTCCGGTATCGGCGTGCACTCCTCGGCCGCCGAGGTGGAAGCGGCGCTCGGCGTCGGCGTGCTGCTCGCGCCCGACCCCTCGCCCGCCCCGGTCCCCGAGACCCCCGGCGCCCCCATGGGCGGGTACGACCCGAACGGCATGACCAGCGTCCTGCCGCCGGTCGGCGCGGCCGACGCCACCTCGGTGCTGCCCATGGGGCCTCCCCGGCCCGGAGGGCCAGGGGAAACGGCGGGCCCTGCGGCCGACCCGACCTCGGTGATGCCCCCGGTCCAGCGGCCAGACTCGCCGCATCCGTGGCAGTCGCAGATGCAGGCCGCCCGCGACCGCAACGAGCAGACGCAGATCCAGTACCTCGACCCGAACGAGGACCCGCTGCGCCGCCGCCCGCAGCGGCAGGCGCCTCCGCCGCCGCAGCACCGGCCCCAGCAGCAGCCGCCGCAGTACCGGCAGAGCCCGCCGCCCCCGCAGCAGCAGTACCAGCAGCCCCAGCAGCCGCAGTACCGCCAGCCGCAGCAGCAGCAGCCCCCGCAGCAGCAGTACGCGCCTCCGCCGCCGCAGCACTACCAGCCGCAGCAGCACCAGCCCCAGCCGTACCAGCAGCAGCCGCAGCCTCAGCCGCAGCAGCCCCAGTACCGCCAGCCGCAGCAGCAGCCCCCGCAGCCCCCGCCGGCCCCCCGGGAGCCGCGCGAGCCGCGCCGCCGCAGCGCCAACCCGGTGCGGATCCCCGGCCTCGGCTGCCTCAAGGGCTGCCTGGTGCTGATCCTGGTGTTCTTCGTCGCCGGCTGGCTGGTCTGGGAACTGACCCCGCTTCAGGAGTGGGTCGGCACCGGCCGCGGCTGGTGGGACCAGGTCTGGACCTGGGGCTCCGACGTCGTCGACTGGGTCAGCGCGATCGGGGACTCCGCAAGCTCCTCGGGCGCGGCGGGGTCCACCAAGCCCTGAGAAACGGACCCCTGTAGCTCCGACTTCGTGGATTTGTCGACTTCTGGGACATGTTTTCGCTCGCAGAAGTGAAGGTCGCCGCGAATCCGGCCCCCTGCTGGCCTCCAATGCCCACCCGGCCGCGTAGCTTTGGTGCGTACGCCAGCCGCTGAGGGAGCAGTCGTGGCACGGAAGATCGGCAGCCGGTACACCGCGCACCAGATCCTGGGGCGCGGCAGCGCGGGCACGGTGTGGCTGGGCGAGGGGCCTGACGGGCCCGTCGCCGTCAAACTGCTGCGCGAGGACCTCGCGTCCGACCAGGAACTCGTCGGACGGTTCGTCCAGGAGCGCAGCGCGCTGCTCGGCCTGGAGCATCCGCACGTCGTGTCCGTCCGCGACCTCGTCGTGGACGGCAACGACCTCGCCCTCGTCATGGACCTCGTCCGCGGTACGGACCTGCGCACGCGTCTCGACCGCGAACGGCGGCTCGCCCCCGAGGCGGCCGTGGCGATCGTCGCGGACGTCGCGGACGCGCTGGCCGCGGCGCACGCGGCGGGGGTCGTCCACCGGGACGTCAAGCCGGAGAACGTCCTGCTGGACATGCAGGGCCGGCTCGGCCCGGGCGGCTCGCACCCGGCGCTGCTGACCGACTTCGGCGTGGCCAAGCTGATCGACTCCCCGCGGCGGGCCTCCACGGGCCGGGCCTCGGCCCCCACGACCCGGATCATCGGCACCCCGGACTACCTGGCGCCGGAGATCGTCGAGGGCCTGCCCCCGCGGGCCGCGGTGGACATATACGCCCTGGCCACGGTCCTGTACGAGCTGCTGGCCGGATTCACCCCCTTCGGCGGGGGCCACCCGGGCGCGGTCCTGCGGCGGCACGTGACCGAGACGGTGGTCCCGCTGCCGGGGATCCCCGACGAACTGTGGCAGCTCATGGTGCAGTGCCTGGCCAAGGCCCCGGCCTCGCGGCTGCGGGCCTCGGAGCTGTCGGTCCGGCTGCGGGACCTGCTGCCGCTGCTGGCGGGGATGCCGCCGCTGGACGTGGACGAGCCGGACGACGCGGATCCGGGCCCCGAGCCCTCGGAGGAGCCCGCGGCCGACCCGGTCCGGCGGCGGGGCGTGGTCCCGCTGGTGCCGGGCTCGGCCACCGACTCCAACCGGGACACCCACACCTCGATGCGCGTGCCGGGGC
>NZ_JBSGZP010000225.1:4574-10382 GCF_053611065.1 Streptomyces sp. NPDC054840 | reverse complement strand
ATCCAGGACCCCGCGCCGGGGGCGGGGGCGAGGACGGCGATGTCCCCCGCCCCGCCCCGCCCCGTACCCGGGGGCAGCGTGCGCGGTGGCGCCTCGGCCCGGTCCGGGCCGGCCGGGGCCGGGGGGCGGAGGTCCCGCTCGGCCGGGGTGGTTTGCGTGGTCCGGGTCGGGTTCGGCGGGGGCAGCGCGGGAGGTGCTCCGGCCGGGGGCTGCCCGGTCGGGGCCGGGGCGCGGAGGTCCCGCTCGGCCGGGGTGGTTTGCGTGCTCCGGGTCGGGTTCGGCGGGGGCAGCGCGGGAGTTGCTCCGGCCGGGGGCTGCCCGGTCGGGGCCGGGGCGCGGAGGTCCCGCTCGGCCGGGGTGGTTTGCGTGGTCCGGGTCGGGTTCGGCGGGGGCGGTGCCGGCAGGATGCGCGGCGGCGCTTCGGCCAGGGCCGGACCGGCCGGGAGCAGATTGCCGGATGCCCGGTCCACCGGGGGCGGTGACGGCGGGGCGGGGCTCGGCGCGACGGCGGTCAGATCGTCGGGGGAGAGGGTCATCGGGGGACCTCGCATTCCGGGGTGAGGAGGTCCGCGATGTCCAGGACGTGGTAGCCCCGCATCGAGGGGAGGCAGCTGCCGCGGACCGGGCCGATGGCCGAGGACCAGGCGGCGGGGATCGCGGCGGCGCCCGACAACGCGCCGGCCAGGGCGCCCGCCACCGCGGCCGTGGTGTCGGCGTCGCGGCCCATGTTCACGGCGGTGAGGACGGAGGACGGGAAGTCGCCCCGGCAGGCGGCGAAGGCGCCGAAGGCCAGGCCCACCGCCTCCGGGGCCAGGTCGGTCCACGGGTAGCCGCCGATGACCACCGCCGAGCGCACCGCCCGTTCGCCGCGCGGGGCGGCGGTGACCGCCCGGCGCAGGGAGCGGGCCGTCCAGGAGTCGGACGGGATGACGGACAGGGCCGCCGAGACCACCGAGGCGGGGGAGCCGCCCGCCATGGCCGCGGCGACGCCCGCCGCGACCGCCTGGCCGCCGTAGATGCCCTCGCCGTCGTGGCTGACCGAACCGTCGATGGCGACGAGCCGGGCCGCTTCGGCCGGCCGGCCCGCCGCGAAGACGCCGAACGGCGCGGCCCGCATGGCCAGGCCGTCCGACCAGGCGTGCCGGTGCTGGGCCGAGATGGGTGCCGCCAGGCCCCGGCGGAGGTTCTCCAGGGTGCCGCGCTCCGAGAATCCGGCGCCCCGGAACGGGCCTTCGTCGAGGTCGGCGATCCAGTGGTGCCAGGCCCGCTCCACGTGGGGGACGGTGAGCGCCGAACCATGGCGGGCCAACAGCAGCCCCGAGAAGATCGCGTACTCGGTGTCGTCCGTGCCCGCCGGGTCCTCCGACACGAAACCCTCGATGCGGCCCCACTTCGCCCGGATCTCCGACGGCTTCATGTTCTCCGCGGGAGCGCCCAGCGCATCGCCCACCGCGAGTCCGAGAAGAGCACCCCTGGCCCGTTCGAGGAGGACCTGCGGATTGCATGCAATCAGCTTCATCGGCTCCATGGCGCGCCTCTCCCAATGTGATGGGGCTCATCATGAGCCCTTGGGGGATTTGTGCCATGGCATGTGGTTTGTCGCCCGTCGCGAAACACCCCGCGAACACCCCCGTCACCCGGTCGCCGACTCGCAAAAGCGCAGGTAAGTACGGCCTTCCTTGCTGGCGGGCGGCAGAAATCGTGCGTAGTTTCGAGGTGTTCAGGGGGAACGGGGCGCGTCATGGCGCCCGTTCGCGGATTTGGGGAGATTCCACACATGTCCATCATCGACATCGAAGCACCACTGCACACCGCCCACCGCGACAACCACACCCATCGCGACGTCAACGGTGGATGGCTGCGGCCGGCCGTCTTCGGTGCCATGGACGGGCTCGTCTCCAACCTCGCCCTGATGACCGGCGTGGCCGGCGGCGCCGTCGCCCCGCAGGCCGTCGTCATCACCGGACTGGCGGGTCTCGCGGCCGGCGCCTTCTCGATGGCGGCCGGCGAGTACACCTCCGTCGCCTCGCAGCGCGAACTGGTCCTCGCCGAACTGGACGTGGAACGACAGCAGTTGCGCAAGCACCCGATCGACGAGATGGAGGAGCTCGCCGAGCTCTACGTCTCCCGCGGGGTCGAGCCGTCGCTCGCCCGCGAGGTCGCCATGCAGCTGTCGCGTGACCCCGAGCAGGCGCTGGAGATCCACGCCCGCGAGGAGCTCGGGATCGACCCCGACGACCTGCCCTCGCCGCTGGTCGCCGCGGTCTCGTCCTTCGGTTCCTTCGCGCTGGGCGCGCTGCTCCCCGTACTGCCGTACCTGCTCGGTGCCACGGCCCTGTGGCCCGCGGTGCTGCTCGCGCTGGCCGGGCTCTTCGTCTGCGGCGCGGTCGTCTCCCGGGTCACCGCCCGGTCCTGGTGGTACAGCGGCGTACGCCAGCTGGCGCTGGGTGGCGCGGCCGCCGGTGTGACGTACATCCTGGGAACCTGGATCGGTGGAGCCATAGGCTGACCGCGGCTGGAGTGAGACACTATGCAGTAGGCAACATAAGTAGTCCGTTACCCGGCGGTTTCGAATCCGTGTCCACCGGGCATCACACCAGGGCTCCGGGCAACGATGCCCGCCCTGCACCGGGACCTCCGCCTCGCGCGATACCTCCGTAGAGCGCCGCGAAAGTCCCCTCTTTCTGCCTCGTGCAGTCCGCATGCTGGAATGGCGTATCCGCTTCTCGGGATTGTCGTCATCATGTAATCTGCACGAAATTTCGCAGAGGGCCAACGTCGTCCCTCGGCTATGCACATATGCCACGACGACGACGGGAGAGCCGATGCGTTCCGCATCCACGCACTCCGCGACCGGCCCCAGCACCACCGCCTGGTCGCCCATGGACGGTCGCCCCGCCCAGCAGGGCATGTACGACCCGCGCAACGAGAAGGACGCCTGTGGCGTCGGATTCGTGGCGAACCTCACCGGCGAGGCCACCCACACACTCGTTGAGCAGGCCCTGACCGTATTGCGGAACCTCGAGCACCGCGGCGCGACCGGCTCCGAGCCGGACTCGGGCGACGGCGCCGGAATCCTCAGCCAGGTCCCGGACGCGTTTCTGCGCGACGTGGCCGGCTTCGAGCTCCCCGAGGCCGGCGGCTACGCCGTCGGTATCGCATTCCTCCCCGCCGACGGCACCGCACAGGCCGTCGCCGTGGAGCGGATCGAGGCCATCGCCGCCGAGGAGAACCTCACGGTCCTCGGCTGGCGCGAGGTCCCGGTCACCCCGGACCTGCTCGGCAACGGCGCCCGCGCCACCATGCCCGCCTTCTCGCAGCTGTTCGTCGGCAACGGCAGCACGGGCATCGAGCTGGACCGCAAGGCGTTCGTGCTGCGCAAGCGCGCCGAGCGCGAGGCCGGCGTGTACTTCCCGTCGCTCTCCGCCCGCACCATCGTCTACAAGGGCATGCTGACCACCGGCCAGCTGGAGCCCTTCTTCCCCGACCTCTCCGACCGCCGCTTCGCCTCGGCCGTCGCCCTGGTCCACTCGCGCTTCTCCACGAACACCTTCCCGTCGTGGCCGCTCGCCCACCCGTACCGCTTCGTCGCCCACAACGGCGAGATCAACACGGTCAAGGGCAACCGCAACTGGATGAAGGCCCGCGAGTCCCAGCTGGCCTCCGCCGCCTTCGGCGAGGGCGCACTGGACCGGATCTTCCCGATCTGCACCCCGGACGCCTCCGACTCGGCCTCCTTCGACGAGGTCCTGGAGCTGCTCCACCTCGGCGGCCGCTCGCTCCCGCACAGCGTGCTGATGATGATCCCGGAGGCGTGGGAGAACCACACCTCCATGGACCCGGCCCGCCGCGCGTTCTACAAGTACCACTCCACGCAGATGGAGCCCTGGGACGGCCCGGCCTGCGTCACCTTCACCGACGGCACCCAGGTCGGCGCGGTCCTCGACCGCAACGGTCTGCGCCCCGGCCGCTACTGGGTCACCGACGACGGCCTCGTCGTCCTCGGCTCCGAGGTCGGCGTGCTCGACATCGACCCGGCCAAGGTCGTCCGCAAGGGCCGCCTGCAGCCCGGCAAGATGTTCCTCGTCGACACCGCCCAGAAGCGGATCATCGAGGACGACGAGATCAAGAACGAGCTGGCCGCCGCCGCCCCGTACGCGGAGTGGCTCGAGACCGGCGAGATCGAGCTGTCGGACCTGCCCGAGCGTGAGCACATCGTGCACACCCACGCCTCGGTCACCCGCCGCCAGCAGACCTTCGGCTACACCGAGGAAGAGCTGCGCGTCATCCTCGCGCCGATGGCCCGTACCGCCGGCGAGCCCCTCGGCTCCATGGGTACGGACTCCCCGATCGCGGCCCTGTCCGAGCGCCCCCGGCTGCTCTTCGACTACTTCACCCAGCTCTTCGCGCAGGTCACCAACCCGCCGCTGGACGCCATCCGCGAGGAGCTCGTCACCTCGCTGCTGTCCTCGCTCGGCCCACAGGGCAACCTGCTGGAGTCGACCGCCGCGTCCTGCCGCAGCGTCACCCTGCCGTTCCCGGTGATCGACAACGACGAGCTGGCCAAGCTCATCCACATCAACGCCGACGGCGACATGCCCGGCATGAAGGCCGCCACGCTCTCCGGCCTGTACCGGGTCTCCGGCGGCGGCGAGGCCCTGGCCGCCCGCATCGAGGAGATCCGCGCCGAGGCCGACGCGGCCATCGCCAACGGCGCCCGCCTGATCGTCCTCTCGGACCGTCACTCGGACGCCGAGCACGCGCCGATCCCGTCGCTGCTGCTCACCTCCGCCGTGCACCACCACCTCATCGCCACCAAGCAGCGCACCCAGGTGGGCCTGCTGGTCGAGGCCGGTGACGTCCGCGAGGTCCACCACGTCGCCCTGCTCATCGGCTACGGCGCGGCCGCGGTCAACCCGTACCTCGCCATGGAGTCCGTCGAGGACCTGCTGCGCGCCGGTACCTTCCTGTCCGGCCTGGAGCCGGAGCAGGCCATCAAGAACCTGATCTACGCGCTCGGCAAGGGCGTCCTGAAGGTCATGTCCAAGATGGGCATCTCCACCGTCGCTTCCTACCGCGGCGCCCAGGTCTTCGAGGCGGTCGGCCTGAACGACGAGTTCGTCGAGACCTACTTCAACGGCACCGCCACCAAGATCGGCGGCGCCGGCCTGGACGTCGTCGCCAAGGAGGTGGCCGCCCGCCACGCCAAGGCGTACCCCGTCTCCGGCATCGCGGCCACGCACCGCGCGCTGGAGATCGGCGGCGAGTACCAGTGGCGCCGCGAGGGCGAGCCGCACCTGTTCGACCCGGAGACGGTCTTCCGCCTCCAGCACGCCACCCGCAACCGCCGGTACGACATCTTCAAGCAGTACACGGCCCGGGTGAACGAGCAGTCCGAGCGGCTGATGACGCTCCGCGGCCTGTTCGGCTTCACGTCGGACCGCGAAGCCATCTCCATCGACGAGGTC
Organism: Streptomyces sp. NPDC054840; assembly: GCF_053611065.1. Taxonomy (NCBI): domain Bacteria; kingdom Bacillati; phylum Actinomycetota; class Actinomycetes; order Kitasatosporales; family Streptomycetaceae; genus Streptomyces; species Streptomyces sp. NPDC054840. The sequence goes on along the minus strand of NZ_JBSGZP010000225.1, from coordinate 4,914 downwards.
GAGTCGGTCGCCGACATCGTCAAGCGCTTCTCCACCGGCGCCATGTCGTACGGCTCCATCTCCAAGGAGGCGCACGAGACCCTCGCCATCGCCATGAACCAGCTGGGCGCCAAGTCCAACACCGGCGAGGGCGGCGAGGACCCGGACCGCCTGTACGACCCGGCGCGCCGCTCCTCCATCAAGCAGGTCGCCTCCGGCCGCTTCGGTGTCACGAGCGAGTACCTGGTCAACGCGGACGACATCCAGATCAAGATGGCGCAGGGCGCCAAGCCCGGCGAGGGCGGCCAGCTGCCCGGCCACAAGGTCTACCCGTGGGTCGCCAAGACCCGGCACTCCACCC
>NZ_JBSGZP010000225.1:0-4564 GCF_053611065.1 Streptomyces sp. NPDC054840 | reverse complement strand
CACCCCGGGTGTCGGCCTGATCTCCCCGCCGCCGCACCACGACATCTACTCCATCGAGGACCTGGCTCAGCTGATCCACGACCTCAAGAACGCCAACCCGGCCGCCCGCATCCACGTGAAGCTGGTCTCCGAGGTCGGCGTGGGTACGGTCGCGGCCGGTGTCTCCAAGGCCCACGCGGACGTCGTCCTCATCTCCGGCCACGACGGCGGAACGGGCGCCTCCCCGCTCACCTCGCTCAAGCACGCGGGCGGCCCCTGGGAGCTCGGCCTCGCCGAGACCCAGCAGACCCTGCTGCTCAACGGGCTGCGCGACCGGATCGTCGTCCAGACCGACGGCCAGCTCAAGACCGGCCGCGACGTGGTCATCGCCGCGCTGCTCGGCGCCGAGGAGTTCGGTTTCGCGACCGCGCCGCTCGTCGTCTCCGGCTGCGTCATGATGCGCGTCTGTCACCTGGACACCTGCCCGGTCGGCATCGCCACCCAGAACCCGGTCCTGCGCGACCGCTTCTCCGGCAAGCCCGAGTTCGTCGTCAACTTCTTCGAGTACATCGCGGAGGAGGTGCGCGAGATCCTCGCCGAGCTGGGCTTCCGCACGATCGAGGAGGCCGTCGGCCACGCCGAGATCCTCGACACCACCGCGGCCGTCACGCACTGGAAGGCGCAGGGCCTCGACCTGGAGCCGCTCTTCTACGTGCCGGAGCTGCCCGAGGGCGCGGTCCGCCACGCCCTGATCGAGCAGGACCACGGTCTGGAGAAGGCCCTCGACAACGAGCTGATCGAGCTCGCCGCCGACGCGCTGAACGCCGAGACCGCCGAGGCGGCCCAGCCGGTCCGCGCCCAGGTCTCCATCCGCAACATCAACCGGACCGTCGGCACCATGCTCGGCCACCAGGTCACCAAGAAGTTCGGTGGCGCGGGCCTGCCCGACAACACCATCGACCTGACCTTCACCGGCAGCGCCGGCCAGTCCTTCGGCGCGTTCGTGCCGAAGGGCATCACCCTCCGCCTGGAGGGCGACGCCAACGACTACGTCGGCAAGGGCCTCTCCGGTGGCCGCATCGTGGTCCGCCCGGACCGCGGCGCCGACCACCTCGCCGAGTACTCCACCATCGCCGGCAACACCATCGGCTACGGAGCCACCGGCGGCGAGATGTTCCTGCGCGGCCGCACCGGCGAACGCTTCTGCGTCCGCAACTCGGGCGCGCTGGTCGTCTCGGAGGGCGTGGGCGACCACGGCTGCGAGTACATGACCGGAGGCCAGGCGGTCGTCCTGGGCGAGACGGGCCGCAACTTCGCGGCCGGTATGTCGGGCGGCGTCGCGTACGTCATCGACCTCGACCCGCACAATGTCAACGTCGGCAACGCGGGCGCCGTCGAGGCCCTGTCCGACACCGACAAGCAGTGGCTGCACGATGTGGTGCGCCGCCACGAGGAGGAGACCGGCTCGACCGTGGCCGCGAAGCTCCTGGCTGACTGGTCCGTCGCGGTGGACCGCTTCAGCAAGATCATCCCCACCACGTACAAGGCAGTGCTCGCCGCCAAGGACGCCGCTGAGCTCGCCGGACTCTCGGAATCCGAGACCACGGAGAAGATGATGGAGGCGGCGACCCATGGCTGACCCGAAGGGCTTCCTCACCACCCCCCGCGAGACCGCCTGCACCCGTCCTGTGGCCGATCGGCTGAAGGACTGGAACGAGGTCTACGTCCCGGGCTCGCTGCTCCCGATCATCAGCAAGCAGGCCGGCCGCTGCATGGACTGCGGCATCCCGTTCTGCCACAACGGGTGCCCGCTCGGGAACCTGATCCCGGAGTGGAACGACTTCTCGTACCGCGAGGACTGGACCGCCGCGTCGGAGCGCCTGCACGCGACGAACAACTTCCCGGAGTTCACCGGGCGGCTGTGCCCGGCCCCCTGCGAGTCGGCGTGCGTGCTCGGCATCAACCAGCCCGCCGTGACCATCAAGAACGTCGAAGTCTCGATCATCGACAAGGCGTGGGACAACGGCGACGTCACCCCGCAGGCGCCGGAGCGGCTGTCCGGCAAGACGGCCGCCGTCATCGGCTCCGGCCCGGCGGGCCTCGCCGCCGCCCAGCAGCTGACCCGGGCCGGCCACACCGTGGTCGTGTACGAGCGCGCGGACCGCATCGGCGGCCTCCTGCGCTACGGCATCCCCGAGTTCAAGATGGAGAAGGTGCACATCAACCGCCGCATCGAGCAGATGCGCGCGGAGGGCACCAAGTTCCGTACCGGCATCGAGGTCGGCCGCGACATCACCGCCACCGACCTGCGCAAGCGGTTCGACGCGGTGGTCATCGCGGCGGGCGCGACCGTCTCCCGCGACCTGCCGGTCCCGGGCCGCGAGCTGAACGGCATCCACTTCGCGATGGAGTACCTGCCGCTCGCGAACAAGGTCCAGGAGGGCGACTTCATGGCGCCCCCCATCACGGCCGAGGGCAAGCACGTGATCGTCATCGGTGGCGGCGACACCGGCGCGGACTGCGTGGGCACCGCCCACCGCCAGGGCGCGGCCTCCGTCACGCAGCTGGAGATCATGCCCAAGCCGGGCGAGGACCGCAACGCCAACCAGCCCTGGCCGACCTTCCCGATGCTCTACAAGGTCACCTCGGCCCACGAGGAGGGCGGCGAGCGGGTCTACTCCGTCTCCACCACCCACTTCGAGGGCGACGAGGACGGCAACGTCCAGGCCCTCCACCTGGTCGAGGTCGCCTTCGAGGACGGCAAGCTCGTCCAGAAGCCCGGCACCGAGCGCGTCCTCCCGGCGCAGCTGGTCACCCTGGCGATGGGCTTCACGGGCACGGACCAGGAGAACGGCCTGGTCCAGCAGTTCGGCCTGGAGCTGGACGCCCGCGGCAACATCGACCGCGACGCCTCCTACGCGACCAACGTGGACGGCGTCTTCGTCGCCGGCGACGCGGGCCGCGGCCAGTCGCTGATCGTCTGGGCCATCGCGGAGGGCCGCTCGGCCGCCCGCGGCGTGGACCGCTTCCTGACCGGCAGCAGCGCCCTCCCGTACCCGGTCAAGCCGACGGACCGCTCGCTGACGGTGTAACGACACCGGCAGCGCCCCCGCCCCGCGAAGGGCGGGACCCCTCATACGGTCCGCACAATGACGTGTGGAACTCCGACGCAGCGCCCGCCACGACTCCTTTTGGATGCCGTGCTCGCACCGTCCGGCCGCAGGCGGCCTCCCGGGCTTCGCCCGGCTGCGCCGACCTCCGACCGGCGTGCGGGGCCCGCGCCACGAGCAGTACCCCCGCCCCGCGAAGGGCGGGACCCCTCATACGGTCCGTACAACGGTGTACGGAACTCCCGGCACAGCGCCCGCCACGTCCCCGACCAGGGGTGGCGGGCGCTGTGGCGTCGTGTAGTCGTATCAATGCGTTCCGCTGAACCGGCGTCGCGGCGAGGACTACGCTCTTTCGCGGAGCGAGGGCACTGCGGAAGCGGGGAGTTGGCTCATGGCCAAGCCGAATGACGAGGGCGGCGCGCAGACGCCGGAGGAGTTCGCCCGCGAGGAGCTGCGGGGGCGGCGTGAGGCGGCGGGGTTGACCCAGGAAGGGCTGGGCGAGCGGATCTTCGCCACCGGGGCGTACGTCGGGATGATGGAGAGCGGGCGGCGCCGGCTGCGCCCTGAGATCGCCAAGCTCATCGATAGAGAACTGGATACGGGGGATTACTTCTTCCGCCTGGCCAGGGCCTTCAAGTCCAAGCACATTGAGTACTTTGCCAGCGCGGCCGAGCTGGAAGGTCTGGCATCGGCCCTCTATGAGTACGCCTCCACGCTGGTCCCTGGGCTCCTTCAGACGGAGGACTACGCTCGGGCTGTGACCTGGGCCGCCAGTCCCACCGCGCTTGCCGAGCACGTGGATTCCCTGGTGATGTTCCGAAGGAATCGCGCGCGAATCCTCGACAATCCGACCACCCCCGAGTTGTGGGTCGTTCTGCATGAGGCGGTACTGCGGACGGCCGTCGGGGGGCATGGTGTGATGGCGGCCCAGTTGCGGCATATCTCGGCGTATGTCCGGGCCCGTCGGATCACCGTGCAGGTCGTGCCGTTCTCGGCCGGTGCTCATGGTGCCCTGGGTTCGTTGGTGACCATCATGCAGTTCGCCGACGCGCCTGACGTGGCCTACACAGAGGGGCCCCGCGTCGGGCAGTTGCTCGACTATCCCGCCCTGGTACAGCGCCACTGGAAGTCATACGATCTGGCCAGGGCCGCTGCGTTGTCGCCGGAAGTGTCCCTGACCTTGATCGAGTCGGTGGCGGAGGAGTACGCGACATGCGCGCAGACGTGAACGCCCTGTCCTGGCGGACGTCCTCGTACAGCAACGGAGAGGGCGCCAGCTGCGTCGAGGTTTCCGACGACCTCCTCGACGTGGTCCCCGTGCGCGACAGCAAGCAAGGCGGCGCCGGCCCGGTCCTCGTATTCCCGGCCGTCGTGTGGTCCTCGTTCATCCTCGACGTGAAGGCTCAAGCCTGACCTCGGGCCGCAACCCCTGGCGTCCGGCCGGCGGAATCACGGCGCCCGCCACGCCCCCGGGC
>NZ_JBSGZP010000224.1:0-10402 GCF_053611065.1 Streptomyces sp. NPDC054840 | reverse complement strand
CGGCGGCCAGCAGGGCGACGGGCCGCTTGGCGCGGGGCGCGGGGGTGGCGGCGTGGGCGGGCCGGTGAGGTCCACCGCCCTCGTACCCGCCGCCCTGGAATCCGCCGCCCCCGAATCCGCCGGCGTCGCCCGCACCCGCCGGGACCGTCTCGCCCCGGATGACCGGCGGCCGGTGGGCCTCGGGCCGGCCGGGGGCGGTCGGCGGGTACGGGGGCGGCGGCGGGTAGGCCCCGGCTCCGGCCCCCTGCGCCAGCCCGTCGCGCCCGTGCCGCCGGTCCTCGCCGAACGGCGCGTGCGGGGCCGGGCTGTTCTCCTGCGGGTACTCGCCTTCGCGGCGGAAGCTGTCGGTCATGACACCGACTCTGACCCCCGATCATGAGAGCTTCCTGAGTCAGACCTGAGAAGCCCGGCAGAACCGCGTACGACCGACATGGGAACCGGCCTTGACCCTCGACCTGGTGGAGGTCCCACAGTCGCGGGTGTGGAGAGCGAGATGCACAGCATTGGCGAGATGGGCCGCGACAGCGGGCTGGGCGTGAGCGCGCTGCGCTTCTACGACCGCGCGGGCGTCCTGCCGCCCGCCCGGGTGGATCCGGCGACCGGATACCGCTGGTACGCGCCCGAACAGCTCGACGAGGCCCGGCTGCTGGCCCGGCTCCGGCAGGCGGGGATGCCGCTCGCGGACGTCCGGCTGGTCCTGGCGGCCTGGTCCGGCGGGGACACCGGACTGGTGCCCCGGCTGCTGGACGGGCACCTGCGGCGGCTCGAACGCGAGCTCGCCGATGCGCGCGGCGCGCTCTCCGCGGTACGCGCGCGACTCGGACACAAGGAGAGCACCATGACCACCACCACCCGCACCACCCGGCTGACCGTGTCCGCCAGGGAGTTCGCGGCCGCACTGGACTCCGTGCGCTTCGCCGTCGGGACCGACCCCGAGCTGCCGGTGCTCGGCGGGATTCTCTTCGACGTGGAGGAGGCGGACCTGCACGTCGTGGCCACCGACCGGTACCGGATGGCCGTGGCCCGCGCCACCACCACCGGCCACGGCGGCGAGCGGATCCAGCTGACCGTGCCCGCCCCGCTCGTGGACGCCATGCGGGCCCTGCTGACCGACGACTCCCCGGCCCTGCTCACCGTGGACGGGGACGGGATCGAGCTGGAGACGCAGGGCCGCCGGGTCGCCGGGCGGTGCCTGGGCGAGGAGTTCCCCGACCACCGCCGCCTGACGCGGCTCCCCGAGGGCCGCCGCATCCCGCTGGACGTGCCGGCCCTGCGGCAGGCCCTCGGCGGGCAGGAGGGCGAAAGGTGCGCCCTCGTCCTGACCGACATCGTGACCGTCGTCGCCGACGCCGACGCCGACGAGTCCGGTTCCGCCTCGGGCTACGGCTTCGCCGTCGACGGGGACCGGGTCGGGGTCAACCCCGGCTTCCTCCTCGACGCGCTCGCCGTCGGGGACGACATGCTGCTGGAGTACGTAGGTCCCAAGGCCCCGCTGGTGCTCCTGCGCCCCGACACCGAGGACGCCTTCTCCCTGCTGATGCCGTGCACGCTCGACGCGTGACCTGAGCTCAGCGGCAGCCGCAGGAGCGGCGGATCACCAGCGCCGACGGGAACTGCTTCAGCCGTTCCCGTCGGGAGCCGGCCACGCGCAGGCCGTCGTCCAGGACCAGGTCCACGGCCGCGCGGGCCATCGCCGGGCGGTCCGATGCGATCGTGGTCAGCGGCGGGTCGGTGAGGGCGGCTTCCTTGACGTCGTCGAAGCCCGCCACGGCCAGCTCCTCGGGTACGTCGATGCGCAGCTCCCGCGCGGCGCGCAGCACACCGATCGCCTGGTCGTCCGTGGCGCAGAAGATGGCCGTCGGCCGGTCGGGCCGCGCCAGGACCTCCAGGGCGACCTTGTACGCGTCGTAGCGGTTGTACGGGGCCTCGATGAGCCGCCCCTCCACCGGGCGGCCGGCCTCCTGCATGGCCCGCCGCCAGCCCTCGACGTGGTCGGCCACCGGGTCGCCGACGGACGGGGTGTTCTCGACGCCGCCGATGCAGGCCACGTACTCGTGCCCGTGCTCCAGCAGGTGCCGGGTGGCGAGCTGGGCGCCGCCGATGTCGTCCGTGACGACGGCCACGTCGTCGATCGCCTCCGGGCGCTCGTGCAGCAGCACGATCCGTGCGTCCCAGGCCTCGATCTCCGACGCGGCGCGCTCGCTCATGCCCTGGCTGACCAGGATCAGGCCCGAGACCCGCATGCCGAGGAAGGCGCGCAGATAGTGGACCTCGCGCTCGTCCCGGTAGTCGGAGTTGCCGACCAGCACCATCTTCCCGCGCTCGGCGGCGGCCTGTTCGACCGCGTGCGCCATCTCCGCGAAGAACGGCTGCCGGGCGTCCGGGACGATCATGCCTATGAGGTCGGTGCGCCGCGAGGCCATCGCCTGGGCGACCCGGTCCGGGCGGTAGCCCAGGTCCTTGATCGCGGCGAGGACACGCTCGCGCGTGGCCGGGGCAACCGGCCGGGGTCCGTTGTTGATGACGTAGCTCACGACGGCGGTAGACGTACCCGCAAGTCGTGCAACGTCATCCCGCGTCACCTTGGCCACGCGCGGCAGTCTACGCGGGGTGACCTACCTCTGGGCAGGCCGTCCGGCCGAGTGGATGCTCACAGCGTCTTCGGCCGATCGGGTGACGGCCGGAGCCGTCTGCGCGGCCGTCTGCGCGGCGGCCTGGGCCGCGGCCTTCGCCGCCGCCTGTGCCGCGGCTTCCGCCGCCGCGCGCTCGACCTTCTCGGGTGTGACGAAGCGGTAGCCGACGTTGCGAACCGTGCCGATCAGGGACTCGTGCTCGGGGCCGAGCTTGGCGCGCAGCCGCCGTACGTGCACGTCGACGGTCCGGGTGCCGCCGAAGTAGTCGTAGCCCCAGACCTCCTGCAGCAGCTGAGCGCGGGTGAAGACCCGGCCGGGGTGCTGGGCGAGGTACTTGAGCAGCTCGAACTCCTTGAAGGTGAGGTCCAGCACCCGACCCTTGAGCTTGGCGGAGTACGTGGCCTCGTCCACCGACAGGTCGCCGTTGCGGATCTCCATCGGGGAGTCGTCAGAGCCCAGCTGCTGACGGCCGGTGGCCAGGCGCAGCCGCGCCTCGACCTCGGCCGGGCCCGCGGTGTCCAGCAGGACGTCGTCGATGCCCCAGTCGGCGGTGACGGCCGCCAGGCCGCCCTCGGTGACGACGAGGATCAGCGGACAGCCGGGTCCGGTGGAGCGGAGCAGCTGGCACAGCGACCGTACCTGCGGCAGGTCGCGGCGGCCGTCCACGAGGATGACATCGGCTCCGGGGGTGTCCACCAGGGCGGGGCCCTCGGCCGGGGCGACCCGGACGTTGTGCAGCAGCAGGCCGAGGGCGGGCAGCACCTCGCTGGACGGCTGCAGGGCGTTGGTGAGCAGCAGGAGTGAGCTCACGACCGACCACCTGCCCGGGTCGGACGGTGGTGCACGGTTCGCTGGTCCATCACGTCGGTTCCTCCTCGGTCCCGTCGAGGACATGCGCGGTACTGCTTCGTACGTCTTGCCCGGCGTCCCCGCGTCCCCGCGCCCTGGGGTCCGCATGGATACCACTGTTCTCGGTTCGTTCAACGCGCTGAAAGCACAAAAGGACCCGGGGGCAACGTTGCCCGGATCCTCTCGCCAAGCAGAATAGCCCACCCGCCCTTTCGTGGCCGAGGCATCCTCCGCTTCCACTTCTGTGGTTCATGCCACGCTCCGGCCCTGCGTATGCCCAGGTTTCACCGGATCACGGCCCGCCGAGCGGTATCCCCGGGCCGGCCGGGCGCACACCCGGCGCGTCGGAGCACGCCGGGGTCAGCGGTGGGAGGGGCCATCATGGAGGCCGACGGTAGAGAGCCGACGATAGGAGCTGCAGTGGCAACCGGAACCATCCGCTACTGGGCGGCGGCCAAGGCCGCGGCCAAGACGGCGGAGGAGCCGTACTCGGCGGGCACACTGGCCGAGGCGCTCGACGCCGTGCGGGAGCGCCACCCCGGGGAGCTGACCCGGGTCCTGCTGCGCTGCTCCTTCCTCGTGAACGACGAGCCTGTGGGCAAGCGCCCGCATGATTCCGTCCCGCTGACCGAGGGGGGCACCGTCGAGGTGCTCCCGCCGTTCGCGGGCGGGTGAGCGGGAGCCGATGAGTACGCCTGAGGAACAGCAGCGCCGGCAGTACGCGCAGCAGCAGTACCAGCACCAGCAGGAACAGCAGCAGCAACAGCAGCAGGAACAGCACCAGGACCCGTACGGGACCCAGACCTGGCAGTCCGACACCTGGGACACCAGCTACCAGCCGGTGCATCCGCCGCTGGGTGCGGTGCCCGGGCAGCCGGTGGCGCCCGAGGGCTGGTTCCGTGAGGAGGGACCGGCGGCCCCGACCGCCCCGGGCCCGTGGCCGGACGGCTCCGCCTCCGCCGCCGGTGGTTACGCACCGGCCCCGGCCCCGGACGCCTACCAGCAGCCGGTGGCTCCGGAGAGCTGGTTCCGGGACGAGGTCCAGGCTCCGGCTCCCGTCCCGGCTCCCGTGCAGGACTGGCCGCAGGGCGCCGAGACGGCCTACCTGCCGCCGTACCCGGGCCCCGAGCACGACCAGCAGCAGCACCAGCAGCACCACCAGCAGCACCAGCAGCACCAGCAGCACCACCAGCCGGTGGCTCCCGAGGGCTGGTTCCGGGACGAGGTCCAGGCTCCGGCTGCCGACCCGGCTCCCGTGCAGGACTGGCCGCAGGGTGCCGAGACGGCCTACCTGCCGCCGTACCCCGGCCCCGAACACGACCAGCAGCACCCGCAGCACCAGCAGCGGCACCAGCACCAGCAGTCGCCGCCGGTCGAGGAGGCCGCAGAGGGGTACTTCCCCGCGGTGGCCGGGGGACTGCCGCCGGTGGCCGACGTACCCGCCGCCGAGCAGACCGCCTACCTCCCGCCGCAGTCGGCCGCCACCGCCCCGGGCGAGGACCCGGCCGGGGTCCCGGGGGAGCCGCAGGAGATCACCTCCTGGTCCCCGCCCACCCTCGCCGGTAACACGCTGCGCGCCGTCGACCCCGCCCAGGCGCGTGCCGAGGGCCGGTCGCCGATCATCGACCCCGGCCCGCAGTCCGCCATACTGACCGCCGTCCTCGGGCTGCTGCTCGCCGTGGCCGCCGCCGTCGGGCAGTACGCCCTGCTCCTGCCGCTGATCGCCCTGCAGGGCCTCACGGCCGCCGGCTGGTTCCGCCTCAACGGCATGTGGCCCGCCCGCCAGGGCATCGCCCTCGCCTTCGCCGGAGCCGTCGTCGCCGACGTGGCCGTGCTCGCCGTCGACCCCTCGTACGGGCCCGGCGCGATCGTCGGGACCCTGGGCGCCTGGGTGCTGCTCACGCTCGTCCTGCAGCTGCGCAGCCACGCCGATCCTGACGAGCGGATGTACGGGCTGATGGCCTCGGTGGCCTCGGCCGCCCTCGCCATCATCTGCGCCGGCTATCTCGCCGCCGATTCCGCCGCCGCCACGGTCGGCGCCGCGGCCGTGGCGGTCGCCGTCTTCGCCCGTGCGCTGCCGCTGCCCACCGCCCCCTCGGTCGGCGTCTCGCTGGCCGCGGCCGCCGGAGCCGGCATCGCGGTCGGCGGGCTGACCTCGGTCGGTACGGGCGGGGCGCTGATCGGCCTCGTCGCCGGGGTGTGCGCGCTCGTCGGGCTGCGCGTGGCGGCGTACGACTACCCGTCGAAGTTCGTGCACATGACGGCCGGTGTCGCCCTGCCGCTCGCGGCGGCCGCCCCCGCCGTGTACCTGATCGGCCGGGTGGTGGGCTGATCCCTGCCTGACGGCGGGCATGGTCAACTAGAACGCACGTACCGATTAGTAGGGGGAGGGAACGTGCGTTTCCTGCGCGGCGTTGTGATCATCGGAGTGGTGCTGGGGGCCCTGTTCGTGGGCGTGGACCGCTGGGCCGCGAGTTACGTCGAGAACCGGCTGGCCGACCGGATACAGGCCCTGCAGGGCCTGGCCGGTTCCTCGGAGGTGAAGGTCCACGGTTTCCCCTTCCTGACCCAGCTGCTCAGCCACGACCTCGAGCGGGTCGACCTGAAACTGCGGGGCGTCGACGTCACCGCCGAGGACCGCAAGACGCGGCTCTCGGAGCTGGACGCGAGCTTCCACGGCGTGAAGCTGAACGGTGACTACAGCGGCGGCACCGCCGACCGGGCCGAGGGCGGTGCGCTCATCACGTACGCGGACCTGACGGCGGCCTCGCAGACCGGCGCGACCCTCTCCTACGGCGGGGCGCCGGGCAAGGTGAAGGTCACCGCGGCCGTGAACGTCTTCGGCAGGATCCTGACGGACAGCGTGGTGTCGACCGTCACCCTTGTGGACGCGCCGGGAGGGAAGGGCGGCAAGATCGTCCGGGTGCGCGCCGACGAGGTGCCGGGCGGGAGCGTTCCGGGGGTCGAGAAGCTGATCCGCAGCAAGACGGACTTCGACCGCGATCTCGGCAGCGGTATGCCGGCCGGACTCCAGCTCTCGTCCCTGACCTCGGACGAGGCCGGTGTGCACCTCACTCTGGGCGGTACGAACGTGGTGGTGGCCGGATCGTGAGACAGTGCGGTCCGATCCGCAGAAGGACGGGCCGCACGGGGGGTCCCTGGGCGGTGCGGCGGCCGCCCCGAGGGCTTCGGATCCCATTATTCGGACGATCCTGTCTCGATATATGACACGCCGGTGACAGGGCGGCCGATTCGTCCCTACGATCCATGGCTATGAAGCATCAGCAGGCGGACCTCACGAAGCGACGGGCAGTAGACCTGTGTCGCGTCGCCGCCATGCTCTGTCGATCCATGTGACCTGTGAGCGCATCCGCTCCATCGACCGGACGACGGCCCTACGGCCCTTCCCGCGTGACCGCACCAGCCTCCTGAAACCCTGACGCCTCCCCGCGCAGGACCTTGAGCGCACCCGCAGGCACGCAGTACGCGTCACCCGCACAGCCCCGCCGCACACTGCCCCGGAGGAGACACCATGAGCCGCAGCGACGTCCTCGTAGACGCCGACTGGGTCGAGGCCCACCTGAACGACGCCGATGTCGTCATCGTCGAGGTGGACGAGGACACGTCCGCGTACGACAAGAACCACATCACCAACGCCGTCCGGATCGACTGGAAGTCCGACCTCCAGGACCCGGTCCGCCGCGACTTCGTGGACCAGGAGGGCTTCGAGAAGCTCCTCTCCGCCAAGGGCATCTCCAACGACGACACCGTCGTCCTCTACGGCGGCAACAACAACTGGTTCGCGTCCTACGCCTACTGGTACTTCAAGCTCTACGGCCACCAGGACGTGAAGCTCCTCGACGGCGGCCGCAAGAAGTGGGAGCTCGACTCCCGCGACCTGGTCGACGGCAAGGACGTCCCGAACCGCCCGGCCACCCAGTACAAGGCCAAGCCGCAGGACACCTCCATCCGTGCCTTCCGCGACGACGTCGTCGCCGCGATCGGCTCCCTGAACCTGGTCGACGTCCGTTCGCCCGACGAGTTCTCGGGCAAGCTGCTCGCCCCGGCGCACCTCCCGCAGGAGCAGTCGCAGCGCCCCGGCCACGTGCCGAGCGCCCGCAACATCCCGTGGTCGAAGAACGCCAACGACGACGGCACCTTCAAGTCGGACGACGAGCTGACCGCCCTCTACGAGGCGGAGCAGGTCGACCTGGCGAAGGACACCATCGCCTACTGCCGCATCGGTGAGCGCTCCGCGCTCACGTGGTTCGTGCTGCACGAGCTCCTGGGTCAGGAGAACGTCAAGAACTACGACGGTTCGTGGACCGAATACGGCTCGCTCGTCGGCGTGCCGATCGAGCTCGGCCCCAACAAGTAACCAGACCAGCGGGCACGCGACGCCCTCGTAGTACACCTCTCCAGGACAGGACAGAGAACATGTGTGGAGCACAGATCGGCGGGCCCGACCTCGCGACGCTGAAGCCCGGTGAGACCGCCATCCAGGGTCAGGTCACCAAGGACGGCGAGCCGGTGTCCGGCTACGTCCGCCTGCTGGACTCGACCGGTGAGTTCACCGCGGAGGTCCCGACCTCGGCGACCGGCCAGTTCCGCTTCTACGCCGCCACCGGCTCCTGGACCCTGCGGGCGCTCGTCCCGGGTGCCCAGGCGGACCGTGCCGTGGTCGTCGCCGAGGCCGGCGGCGTGACGGACGTGGCGATCGCGGTCTGAGCACCGCACAGGTGATCGCCTGAACGAACGGCCGAAGGGCCGCACCCCCGGGGGTTGGACGCCACTGGAACGGGGTGCGGTCCTTCGTGCCGTCCCGCGTGCCGCGCACCTTGCGTGCGGGGGCGCCGGATCTACGCTGGACTCATGTACGCGCGGCGCCGACGCGTCTATTTCCTGCTCATGGGCGGATGCCTGTTCCTCTTCGTCTCCGCCTGGGCATTCGTGCGCCTGCTGTCGGTGGAGGCCGCGGTGGCCATGTGCGTGGTCGCGATGGTCATCCCGCCGGTCGCCGCGGTGATCGCCAACCGGCGCGGCCCGGACGACCGCTGGTGGGACGACCCCTCGGGCGACGCGAAGTCCGACGAGTGGTGGGACGAACTGGACGGAAAGCGGCGCCACGAGGACTGAAACCTCGCGAGACGAGAATGTGATCTTCGTTCGTACAACTGCTCCCCACCAGTGGGGGTCATGGGGTACGCGCGGGTAATCAACCCACGCCTGCAGTCCTGTGGGGGACCCCTTTGGAACACGAACAGACCATCCCGGAGCAGCGGAAAGAGGGGGAGAGTGCACCGGAGTCGGACACTTCGGTCCCGCGCCGCCGGGTGGGGCGCACGGCTCTCCTGATCGCGGGCGCGGCCGCGCTCGGCGTCCTCGCCGGGACGATCACCGGCTACGCGGTCCAGTACCACCGTGAGCCGACGCCGCTGCCACCGCTGGCCCAGCAGAAGATGGACGGGCCGAAGCCGGCCGCCATGAACGACGCGACGAGCCGGCGCTCGATCAACGCCACCCGCTGGCACAAGGCGGACGAGGACCTGGCCAAGAAGCTGCTGGACCTCCCCGGCGGTGCGCAGGACAGCTTCTCGGGTCCCGTCTCCACGGACGCGTTCTCGGCGGACTACTTCCTCGAGCCGTCCCAGGCGGTCGGCTCGCTCATCAGGGATGCCAAGCGGCTCGCCACCGCCCGGTGGTCCGAGGACGACCGGAACTTCATCGAGATCAACCTGCTCCAGTTCCGCGATCGCGCGGGCGCCGACGACTTCTACACGGAGATCGTCCAGTACATGCCCGGCAAGGACCACGCGGGCAACACGGGCAAGGGCCTCCCGGGCGCTCCGGCGGACTTCGGGCACATGTGGATCGACTCCAAGGCACACCAGGAGCCCGGGTACCACCCGCTCCGGCAGGGCCGCGCCGTGGTCCGGCGTGGCGACATCGTCATGAGCATCGAGTACACGAACAACCGCGGCGACGTCGACGAGAAGGCCTTGGCCGAGCTGGCCAAGCGACAGATGGAGCGGCTGTGAGCGAGCAGCAGAACACGACCGGGCCGGAGTCGGCGCCCGCACCCGCAGTGCCGGCCGAGCCCGCACCCGTTGCGGCGGTCGAGCCCGCGGCCGCGCCCGTGCGCAAGAGGAACCGCAGGACGCTCGCGCTGGTCTCGGCGGCCGTGGGCGTCGTCGTCCTCGCGGGCGGCGGTGTCGCGGCCGCGGACGCGCTCGCGGACGCCGACCGGACCGCGCCGACGCGGTACTGGGTGGCCGAGGACCACACGACCGGCGGCAAGCCGGACCCGGTCCCGTCCGTGCCGCCCAACGAGCTGACGGGCAAGCTGATGCCGCTGCCCGCCAACTACTGGCCCGGTCCCGACCTCGACCCCGAGGGCAACTACTACTACCTCCCGAGCGACAAGGCGCTGCAAAGCTTCAAGGACGCCCGCACGGGCCTCTCCAGCAGCGAGCGGGCCGAACGGGACAAGTCGCTGGCGGACCTGAAGCTCAAGGGCATGGCAGGGCGCAGCTACGGCCGCGGCGAGGGCCGCGGCGGCGCGGTCGCCGAGATCCGGCTCATCCAGGCAGACCCGCAGCAGCTGGCCAAGTTCGGCGAGTTCACCAAGAAGCTGATCGAGCTCACCGCCGCCGGCGGCGAGGCGCCCCAGGTGGAGGGCTACCCGCAGGCCAAGTGCGGGCTGGACGACTCGCTCAAGGGCGGGAAGGACGGCAAGGAGAAGATCGACGCGCTCGACTGCGTGGCCGTCGAAGGGGACGTCCTCGTGACCTTCCGCATGTACGGGAGCAAGGGATTCGCGGTGAAGGACGCCGCGAGCCTCTTCAAGCAGCAACTCGACCACCTCAAGTCCCCCGGAGAGTCCGCGTGAGCAGCGAGCAGACCACCACCGGCCCCGAGGC
>NZ_JBSGZP010000223.1:0-10417 GCF_053611065.1 Streptomyces sp. NPDC054840 | reverse complement strand
CGGCGGGGAAGACCGGCCCTTCGGTGCGGCAGGCCTTCGGGCAGGGTCTGCTGTGCACCGGGTCCAATCCCAAGGTGGGCATCTTCCTGATGGCCTTTCTGCCCCAGTTCGTGCCCGCGGGCACGGCCCCCGAGGTCGGCGTCCCGCTGCTGGCCGCCTGCTATCTGGCCCTGGGCCTGCTCTGGCTCCTCACCTGGATGAGGCTGGTCCACCGGCTCGCACCGCACTTGCGGTCCCCGCGGGTGATGCGGATCACCGACAGCCTCACCGCCGCCGTGTTCGGGCTCTTCGCGGTCCGGCTGGCACTGGGCGGGTGACCCGGCCGGCCACCTGCGCCCCCGCTGCGGTCACACCGACCGCAGCGGGCACTGCGCGTCCTCCCGCAGCGCCAGTCTGCGCGCATAGCGCAGCAGCGGAGCGGGGAGGGAGAACCGGTTCGGTGCGCACTCCCGCAACAGGCTCACGCCGACCAGGCGACGCAGCGCGCGCGTCGCCTCCAGCGGGGTGCTCCCCGCCAGGTCGGCCATGGCGTATCCGCTGACGAGCCGTCCCTCGGTCCGCGCGAACAGCCGGAACCACCGGCGCAGGGGCTCGGGCAGGGATGCGTAGGAGAGTTCGAACGCCGCGTGGACCGCGGTGAACAGGTCGTCGTTCTCGACCGGCAGCTCCCGGAACGCCCCGGCCTCCTGCAACTCCACGCAGAGCTGGGCGATGCCGACGCCGGGATGCTCCTCCAGACGGGCCGCGAGCAGCCGGATGGCGAGCGGCAGCCCGCCGCACTGCCGGTTCAGCGCTCTCGCGGCCAGCGGCTCGGCATCCACCCGCCCGTTGTGCAGCAGCCGGGCCAGCAGGGTGAGCGCCTCGTCCTCACCGAGCACGTCGAGGTCGAGCCGCGGCACACCGTCCCGGGCCACCAGGCCCGGCAGGGTGTCACGGCTCGTGACGAGGACCGCGCAGCCGGCCGCGCCCGGGACGAGCGGACGGATCTGGCTCTCCTCGCGCGCGTTGTCCAGCACGATCAGCATCCGCCGGTCCGACAGCAGGGTGCGGTACAGGTTCGCGGCCTCGTCGAGGGACCGGGGGAGCTCCCCATCGGGGACGCCCAGGGCGCGCAGGAACGAGGCGAGGACCTCCTGCGGGTGCAGCGCCCGCCGGTCGGCGTACCCGTGCAGGTCGACGTACAACTGCCCGTCCGGGAACCGTTCGCGCACCCGGTGCGCCCAGCGCACGGCCAGCGCCGTCTTGCCCACGCCGGGAAAGCCCGTGACCAGCACAGCCGGGACCTGCCCGACCTGCTCGCCGGTGGGAAGGAGCAGCCGGTCCAGCCGTTTCAGTTCGGCGGCGCGGCCGACGAAGCCCGTGCTCACCGCCGGTGTCTGGGACGGCCGGGGTCTCGGCGGGGGCGCGGCCGGCCGGGGCGGGGGCGCGGGCGCCACGTCGAGCGCGGCCCACGCGGCCGCCGGACCCGTCCGCGGCCAGGGCAGCTCCTGGTGCAGGATCCGCAGGTGGGCGCGGCGCAGCTCGTCACCCGGCTGGACGCCCAGTTCCCGGTCGAGCCGGCGGGCCACCTCGGAGTAGATCCTCAGGGCCTCCCGCTGCTCCCCGCAGCTCGCCAGCACCAGCATCAGCCGGGCCTGGAGGCCCTCGTGCAGCGGTTCCTCCTCCGTGGCCCCGCGCAGTGCTCCCAGTACCCGCTCGGGCCGCCGCACCTGCAGGGAAAGGTCGGTGTAGAGCAGCAGGCTCTCCACCCGCTGGCGGGCGGCCGCCATGGCGGCGGGATGGTGCGGCAGCAGCGGTTCGCCGGCGAGGAGCGGACCGCGCCAGCAGCCGTAGGCGCGTTCGGCCAGCTCGTGTGCCGCCTCCGCGTCCCCGGCCCCGTGCGCCTGCCGCGCCCGTGCCCACAGGTCCTGGAACTGGGTCAGGTCGACCTGGTCGCGCTCCAGTTCCAGCACGTAGCCCGTGTGCGTGCGCGCCAGGAACGAGGGGGCCGGTGCCTCCGCCCCGCCACCGGGGAGCAGCAGCACCCGGCGTGCCTGGCTGACGTAGGTGTGCACCAGATTCTGGTAGGAACGCGGCGGGTCCTTCGGCCACAGCGCGTGGGTGATCTCCCCCAGGCCGGCCGCTTCGGGGTACCGCACGGCGAGCAGGGCCAGCAGGCGCCGCACCTTGGCGGCGTGGACGTGGGTCTCGACGCCGCGGTACCGGACGGACAGCGGACCGAGGATGCCGATGTGGAGCCGCTCGCTCCCCGGGCGTACGGCCTCACGCGCGGGCGGCGCCAGCTGCCGTGCGGTGTCCGCGTCGAGGCCCAGTACGCGGGCCAGGAGCCGTACGGTCCGCGTGTGGGGCCGGTGGACCCGGCCGTGCTCGATGTCCCGCAGGACCCGCACGCTCACCCCGGCGCGTTCCGCCAGCTCGCGCTGTGTCAGTCCCTCACGTCCCCGGAACGAGAGAAGCCGTTCGCCGAACGACCAACTGCCGCCGCGTAAATCTTCGTCCGCCGTCGCCGCGCCGCGGACGCGGTTCCCCATCATGCCGGGAATGCGGGTACGGCCGAAAGGAGGGCGGGAGGACAACGCCTTGTGCATCGTTTTTCCATTGCTGTGCGCAGAACGGTCGCCACCACGCCTCCCCCGAGACCTCGCCGGATCTTGAGCAGCCCGAACCGTGAGCGACCCGGCTGTGCGCCCACAACTCGTTCGCAACTCTAGCTTCGCGGTGCGACCACTGGTCAAGGGGCTCGCCCCCTTTTGTTCCGAACCGGTCGCATCGCACCCCTTGTACCTCCGGCTTTGAGAATCCTTCGAATATCAGCCAGGTGGCGAGAAATAGGCAGTACCCCACGATCTCGCTCGCACACGATCTCCACCACGCCCGGGAAGACCGCACCGGCGCGCCCGATATGCGGATGACATAAAGGGAACCGGATATCACACCGAATACGAAGGGCAGGCAAAGCAAAAGAATTTTCACGCCAGGTGCAACACTCTCGCGCGGCCCGGTGTTCACAAGGAGGATGGACGAGACGACTCTCCCGCTGACGGAACTGCTCGCGACCGACCTGGACGACGGGTTCACCGAACTCGTACGCACCCAGGCCGGCACCGTGCGCGCGGTCCTGCTGCGTCTCTCCGGCTCCGCGCGGGACGCCGACGACCTGGGCCAGGAAACGTTCCTGCGCGCCTACTCCGCCCTGCGCGGGTACCCGCCCGAGCGCCGCGGGCAACTCCAGCCGCGCGCCTGGCTGCTGACCATCGCCGCGAACGTATGGCGCAACCACCTCCGCACCCTGAGCCGCCGGCCCGGCGTCGCCGACGGTATCGAGGTGACGGGCATCGAGGTCCCGGACGGCTCCCCCGGGCCGGAGCAGCTCGCGCTCGACGGGGCACGCCGGGCACGCCTGGTGGCCGCGCTGTCCGGGCTGCCGGACCACCACCGGCTGCCCGTGGTCCTGCGGCACATCGGCGAGCTGAGCTACCAGGAGGTGGCCGGGATCCTGGACTGCCCGGTCGGCACGGTGAAGGCCCAGGTGTCGCGGGGGCTCGCCGCCCTGCGCGCGGAGCCGGGCCTTGCGGCCGACCGCAGGACGTACGGAGCGGCCGGGGCCGCCGGGGCGGCCGGGGCGACTCCCGGGGGAACGACGGCGAAGACGGCACACGAACCGGCCCGCACGGAAAGGAAGGAGGCGACGGGATGAGACTGCCGGACGAGTTGGACACGTTGCGCGAGGCGGCACCCGCGGGGTTCGCGGCGCGCGTGCTGGACCGCGTCGGGGTTCCGGCACATCGCTACGACTGTTACGTGCGGGCCGACTCCCCGGTCGGCCCCCTCTACGTCGCCCACGGGCGGGGCGCGGTGACCGGCGCCGCCGCCGTCGACTGGTACGCCGACGACCGGGCGTTCGAGGAGGCCTACCGGGCCCGGACCCGGCGGTCGGCGCTCTCCGGGGTCAAGCCGCCGCCGGGCCTGGCACGGGCCCTGCGCGGCCGGGACCGCACCCTGCGCTACGAATTCGGGCCGCTCACCGGCGAACAGCGCGCCGTCCTGCAGGCGACCCGGGCCATCCCGTTCGGTCAGCTCCGCCCCGCGGCCTGGCTGGCCCGCGAGGCCGGGATGCCGGACCTGTCGCCCGAGGCGGTCGCGGCGGCGGTCCGGGCCAACCCCGTGCCCGTGCTCGTGCCGGCGCACCGGCTGTGCACGGACGACGGCCTCCCGGCGGACTGCGGGCTGCCGCCCGGGTTCGAACAGCGGCTCCGGGAGTGGGAGGGCGTGGACGCCGAGCGGGTGGAGCGGTTCGTGCGGGCGGGCGCCCGGTTCCTGGGCAGCGGCACCACCCGGATCTTCTGCTATCCGACGTGCGCGCACGCGCGCCGCATCACCGCCCGCCACGAAGTGCCCTTCACCTCGGCCGACGAGGCCGCCGCCGCCGGATTCCGGGGCTGCCTCAGCTGCCGGCCGGCCGTCGTCTGACCGAAGGACCGGTCCGGGCCGGCCGTCGCACGCCCGGAGGCCGACGCACCCTCAGCGGCCGTCGCATCCTTAGCGGCCGACGCCGATCAGCGGTCGGCGCCGATCAGGTCGAGCAGGCCGGGGAAGCGCAGCTCCAGGTCCTCGCGCCGCAGCGTGGCCGCCCGGCTGTTGCCGCGGTCCACCTGCCGCACCAGGCCCGACTCGCGCAGGATCCGGAAGTGGTGGGTGGTCGTCGACTTCGAGACCGGGAGGTTGAAGGAGGCGCAGGTGCGCGCCGTGCCCGCCGGTTCCCTCAGCAGCTCGCTCACGACGGCGTAGCGCAGCGGGTCGGCGAGGGCGTTCAGCACGGCCGGCAGGTTCATCTCCTCCAGCGACGGGTGGCCGTCCTCGTCGGGCATCGTGCCCTCCTCCCTTAGGTACGGCTTGCATCATACCTCCCACCTGTGCCAGCGTAAGGTTCGATCAAAACCGAACCTGGTCGTCCGCAGGCCGGGCCGAGCCTGGAGTTGTGCCCCCATGAGTACGCAGACCGCGAGATCGGCCGCAGCACCGGTACGGGCGAAGGAGCAGCCGGGCAGCACCGCACCCCTGGCCGCCGTGCGGCTCCCCCAGGAAGACCGCATGACCCACACCACCCAGGTCCTGGTGGTCGGGGGCGGCCCCGTCGGAATGCTCATCGCCGCCGAGCTCGGTCACCACGGCGTCGCCACCGTCCTGCTCGAAGCCGAACCGCGGACCGTCGACCGGCCCAAGGCCGGGACCCTGCACGCCCGCACCGCGCAGGGCCTGGCCCGGCGCGGCCATCTGCCCGCACCCGCCGCGACCGAGGACCTGCTGGGGCGCGGCCGTGCCGACGCGTTCCACTTCGCGGGCATGCCGGGACTCGCCATCACCGCCCCCGCCACCGAGCCCGCCCCGGTGCTCGGCCGCTCCCAGGCCGACCTGGAACGGGACTTCGAGCACCGGGCCCGCGAACGGGGCGTCACCGTACTGCGCGGCCACCGCGTGACCGACATCGTCCCGGGACCTGACGGCGTCCAGGTCACCGCCCAGGGGCCGGACGGCTTACGGGAGTTCACCGCCGAGTACGCCGTCGGCGCGGACGGCGCCCGCAGCACGGTGCGCGAGCGGCTCGGCTTCGCCGCGGACACCCACCCCGCCACCATGTCCGCCCTCCTCGGCCTGGTACGGCTGACCGACCCGGACAGCGTGCCCTACGGCTGGCACCGCACCCCGCACGGCTGGACGGTCGCGGGTGTCTCCCCGTACGGACACAGCAGGTTCATCACGATGGACTTCCGCGGCCCGCACCCCGACCGGCACTCCCCGCTCACCCTCGACGAGCTGCGCCGGGAGGCCGAGCGCGTGCTCGGCCACCGCGTGCCGATGGCCGACCCCCGCTTCCTCTCCCGTTTCAGCGACTTCGCCCGGCTGGTGCGCCACTACCGCCAGGACCGGGTGTTCCTCGCGGGCGACGCCGCCCACATCCACTTCCCCGTGGGCGGACAGGGTCTCAATCTGGGTCTGCAGGACGCACTCAACCTGTCCTGGAAGCTCGCGCACACCCTCGCGGGCACCGCGGGCAAGGACCTGCTCGACACCTACGACACCGAACGCCGGCCCGCCGGGCAGCGCGTCATCGACAACACCCGGGCCCAGCTCGCCCTGATGCGGCCGGACCCCGGGCTCGATCCCCTGCGCGACCTCGTCACCGAACTCCTCGCGATCGACGCGGTCAACACCCACGTGGGCCACATGATCAGCGCTCAGGAGACGGTGTACCCGGCGCGCACCGCGCGCGGTTCCCGCTGGGAGGGCCGCTTCCTGCCGAACCTGCCGCTCACCACCGCCGACGGCCCGACCGACCTGACCCGGCTGCTGCTGCCGGGCCGTCCCCTCCTGCTGCTGCTCGGGGAGGCCGGGCGGGCCCACGGCGAGCAGGCCGCCGGCTGGACCCACGCGGTGCGCACGGTGTCCGCGACGACCGCCCGGCCGCTGCCCTGGGACGCGGTCCTCGTCCGGCCCGACGGGTACATCGCCTGGGCCCCGGACGGCGGCTCCCTGGCCGGCGCCCTGGACCACTGGTTCGGCGAACCCCGTCGGCAGACATGAAAAATGCCCTCCGGCACTGCGTTTCAGCAGGTCGGAGGGCATGTGAGGGGTGGAGCCTAGGAGATTCGAACTCCTGACATCTGCCTTGCAAAGGCAGCGCTCTACCAACTGAGCTAAGGCCCCATGGAAGTGGACGCACCCGTCCCCTGCGGGAGGTGAGGCCGTTCCGCAGAACAGAGTACCGGGTGTACCCCCTCATCTCGCAAAATGATAGGGACTCCCGCCGTGCGACCACTCTCCGTAAGATGCTCGCGAGGTTCGCACCAGCGAAGGGGAGTAGTCAGAGTGGACGCAGTACAACAAGAGGCCACGGCCAGAGCCAGAGAGCTTCAGCGCAGTTGGTACGGGGAGCCGCTGGGAGCGCTCTTCCGCCGGCTCATAGATGACCTCGGCTTGAACCAGGCCCGCCTCGCTGCCGTCCTCGGACTGTCGGCGCCCATGCTGTCCCAGCTGATGAGCGGCCAGCGAGCCAAGATCGGGAACCCGGCCGTGGTCCAGCGCGTCCAGGCCCTCCAGGATCTCGCCGGCCAAGTGGCCGACGGAAGCGTCAGCGCGGGGGAGGCCACCGACCGGATGGACGAGATCAAGAAGACCCAGGGGGGTTCCGTCCTCAGCAACAGCGGCCAGACCACCACCAGCTCCGGCGCACCCACGGTCAAGCGGGTCGTCCGCGAGATCCAGTCGCTGCTGCGCTCGGTCTCCGCGGCCGGGGACATCATCGACGCGGCGAACACCCTCGCCCCCAGCCACCCGGAACTGGCAGAGTTCCTCCGGGTGTACGGCGCGGGCCGCACCGCCGACGCGGTCGCCCACTACGAGGCGCACCAGAACTGACACGCACGAGGGCGGACGACGGGTGACGGGGGACGGGCGCAGCGATGGGTGAGGTGTTCGCCGGTCGGTACGAGCTGATCGATCCGATCGGACGCGGTGGCGCGGGTGCCGTGTGGCGCGCGTGGGACCACCGCCGCCGCCGCTACGTCGCCGCGAAGGTCCTTCTGCAGAGCGATGCCCACACGCTCCTGCGGTTCGTCCGGGAGCAGGCGCTGCGGATCGACCATCCGCACGTACTGGCTCCGGCCAGCTGGGCGGCCGACGACGACAAGGTCCTCTTCACCATGGACCTGATCGGCGGCGGCTCGCTCGGCCATGTGATCGGGGACTACGGTCCCCTGCCGCCCCGTTTCGTGTGCGTCCTGCTCGACCAGCTCCTGTCGGGGCTCACGGCGGTGCACGCGGAGGGTGTGGTGCACCGCGACATCAAACCGGCCAACATCCTGATGGAGGCCACCGGAACCGGGCGGCCGCACCTGCGGCTGTCCGACTTCGGCATCTCCATGCGCAAGGGCGAGCCGCGGCTGACCGAGACCGACCACGTGGTCGGCACGCCGGGCTATTTCGCCCCCGAGCAACTCCTGGGCGCCGAGCCCGACTTCCCCGCCGACCTCTTCGCCGTGGGGCTGGTCGCCCTGTACCTCCTCCAGGGCCGCAAGCCCGATTCCCAGGCATGGGTGGAGCGCTTCTTCGCGCAGGGCACCCCGGGCGCCCCCGAAGGCGTTCCCGCACCGCTCTGGGACGTCATCGCCTGTCTCCTGCAGCCGGACCCCCAGAGCCGCTTCCGGACGGCCACAGGGGCGCGCAAGGCCCTTGCCGAGGCCGTGGAGCTGCTGCCGCCGCCCGCCCCGGACGAGGATCCGGTGGAGGTGTTCGACCAACTCGGCCCGCTGCCCCCCGGATTCGGCCCGCAGGGGCCGCTGAGCACGGCGGCCGCGACCCCGCCGGCGCCCGCCGCCGAGACTCCGGCAGCCATGGCTTCGGCCTCCGTGACGGTGCCCGCGGAGCCCGTCCGGCCCGACCCGCGCGGTACGGCGCGCACCGCCCCGGCGGTCCCGTCCGCACCGACCCCGTATCCGGCCGCCCCCGCCGCCGCTGTGCCCGACACCCCCGCCGTCCCGGCTCGGACGCCCGGATACGGGCCCTCGGAGACCGGCAGCTTCCACCTTCCGCCGCCGACGACTCCGGCCACGGCGGCCGTGCCGGTCTCGTCGGCCCCCGCCGGGGCACCGGTCCGGCCGGGCGGCGGGATCACCCCGCCCCCGGCGAAGGCGGTGGCCTCGCTGCTCGCCGCGGCGCTGCTCTGCTTCGCGGTGGGCGTCTGGGCCCTCACGCAGCTGTAGGACCGCGCCCCCGCCGCCGTCCGAGGAGCGCCCAGCCGCCGAGCACGAGCAGCAGGACCGTCCCGGTGCCGAAGCCGGCGCCCGCCACGATCCGCATCGTGGAGTGCCGCTCGGCGGCCTCGGCCGCCTCCGGGGCGGTGAGCCCCTCCTCGGCCGATGCCCGGTCCTCGTCGCCCACCCCGAAGCCTCCCGCGGCCGGACTGCCCTTGTACGCCGGCCCCTTGGCCGGTGTACCGGCGACGTCCAGGCGCAGGGTCAGCGGCACGGGCGCCGCGTCCTCGGTGAAGTCGGCGACCTTCGCGCCCATGGTCACCGCGACGTAGTACCAGCCCGCGACGGAGACCGGCTGCACGGTCCGGTCGTTCGCGAAGCGGTTCTCGTAGGTGACGGGCGGGGTCTTCTCCAGGGTGATCCCGGCCTGCTTGCCGTCGTACGAGGTGTCCTTGTCGGAGATCAGGCCCCGGTACGGGCTGTAGAGGGACACGGTGAGCCCGCCCGAGGCCGAGCCGTAGGTCTTGGTCATCTTCGCGGCGGCCAGTTCGGCGCCGAGGCCCAACTGCTGTCCCCAGTCCAGCGGGACCCGGTAGAAGCGGGTCTGCCCGGGCCGCATCTCGTCGCGCCACACGCCGGCGCGCAGGGCGCGGGCGTCGTTGAAGCCGGTGCCGCCGCTGCGGGGCACCGCCTCGGTGCCGGGCAGGGAGGGGGCGCCCGAGGGCCAGGTGCCGGGCGCGGTGGTGGGGGCGCCCGGAGCGCGGGCGGGCTCCCGCTGGACCTTGATCTCCAGCGGCCAGGGGCTCTGGTCGTAACCCTTGGCCGACGTTCGCGTGACCTTGGCGTAGTACACGCCCGCGGGCGCGCAGTCCTCGTCCTCGGCGCCCCGGCGGACACCGGCGGCGGCGATCGGGTAGGCGTCGTAGCCGAAGTTCGCCCGGCCGCCGCTGCGGGGGCAGGAGCGCCCGGCGGTGGTCATGATCTCCACGTCGATGCCGTCGCCGCCGGAGACCTTCGCGCCCGCCGCGGGGCGGACCACGGCGGAGACGTAGACGTCGGACCCGTCCTTGTCGAGGACGAGCCGGTACACGCGTTCGCCCGGCCCGAGCATGTCCTGGTAGACGTTCCCGGCCTCGATCTGCGGGGCGTCCGCCGTGGAGGGCTTGCCCTCCACGGTTTTGGCGCCGTCCGCGGGCCGGTAGGTCGGGAGGGGTCCGGGCGCGGCCCCCTCGGCGTGCGCGACCCCCGGCAGCCCCGCCACCAGGCCCAGGGCCGCCGCCCACACTGCCGTCCGTCCCCGAACCATCACGCCCACCCCGGATTTGCTCACGCAAGCCAAATATTTACATAACGGAAGTTTTCGTCACAGAGCAGCACAAAGCCCCGGCCGCAGCGGCAGCCGGGGCTTCATGAGATCAGCCTTGGGTCTCACACACCGGAACCAGAGGGCACGGAGTCAGTTGCCTCCGTCCACAGGTCCTGCTCGGCGCGGTCCGCCTGGATCTGGCGGTACACGAGGAGCCCGCCGATGGCGGCCAGTGCGACCAGGAGCAGCTTCTTCACCGCGCGACCTCGTCTTTCGTTGACGTAGGGGACTTCTGGCGCCCAACAATACACACCGACCGATATCCGATCGGCGGCCTTTCGAGCGGCACGGCCCACCAACT
>NZ_JBSGZP010000222.1:0-10423 GCF_053611065.1 Streptomyces sp. NPDC054840 | reverse complement strand
CGTCGGACTTGGCCCGGTGGGCCAGGGCCACCGAGCGGGTGCGGGCGAGCGGTCCGATCAGCGGCACGGAGGCGCCGGTGAGGGCGCCGATCGCGGCGAGCGGGACGGTGGCCAGGTGGGTGAGCGCCCCGGCGACGAGGGCGGCGGTGGCCACGGCGTTGACGGCGGCCGCGGTCAGGACGACGGGACGCTGCCCGTGGCGGTCGGCGAGCCGGCCGAGAACGGGTCCGAAGAGGACCTGCCCGAGGGAGAGGGCGCCGCCGACGGTGCCCGCGGTGGTGAGGGATCCGCTGGTCTGGGCGACCAGCAGGAAGCTGCCGAACTGGGACATGGCGACGGGCAGTCGGGCGAGGAAAGAGACGAGCGGAAGTAGGGGCCCGGTCAGGGCGATGACTTTTCGATAGGTGCTGACGGTTCCAACCACTTGATCAACTTTAACCCGGCGCAGTCACTCGGATGCATTGGGTAATGGCACGGAATCCGGCAGGCTGGGTACGTACGTTCTCATGAGCCAGCCGCACGCGACCCCCGAATCGGAATCTGACGTTCCGACACCAGTCACTCCGACGTCGACCTACCGCCTCCAGCTGTGCCCGGAGTTCCCCTTCGCGGCGGCCGAGGCAGCCGTACCGCACATCGCCTCGCTCGGCGTGTCGCACCTGCACCTCTCCCCGGTCCTGGAGGCGGTGCCCGGCTCGACGCACGGCTACGACGTCACCGACCACTCCCGGGTGCGGGCCGAGCTCGGCGGCGAGCCGGGCCTGCGGGCCCTCGCCGGGGCCGCCCGGGCGCACGGACTCGGCCTGGTCCTCGACATCGTGCCCAACCACATGGCGGTACCGACCCCGCTGCGGCTGAACCGGCCGCTGTGGGAGGTGCTGCGGAACGGCCCCGCCTCGCCGTACGCCCGCTGGTTCGACATCGACTGGGAGGCGGGGGGCGGGCAGGTTCTGCTGCCGGTGCTGGCCGGGCCGGTGGAGTCCTGCGAGCTGTACGCCGACGGCGAGGTGCTGCGCTACGGGGATCAGCAGTTCCCGCTGCGGGAGGGGACCTCGGGGCTGGCGCTGCCCGAGCTGCTCGCCGCCCAGTGGTACCGGCCGGCCTGGTGGCGCGAGGCCCGGACCTCGCTCAACTACCGGCGATTCTTCACCATTTCGGATCTGATCGGGGTCCGGGTGGAGGACCCGGAGGTGTTCACCGCCACCCATGCGAAGGTGCTGGAGCTGGTCCGGGACGGGGTCGCGGACGGGCTGCGGATCGACCACGTGGACGGCCTCGCGGACCCGGAGGAGTACCTGCGGCGGCTGCGGGCGGCGGCGGGCGACGGCTGCTGGGTGGTGGTCGAGAAGATCCTGGCCCGCGAGGAGCGGCTGCCGTCGGCCTGGCCGGTGGCGGGAACCACCGGCTACGACGCCCTGCACCGGGTGGACGGGGTGTTCACCGACCCCGAGGGCGCCGCGGAGCTGGCGGCCCGGTACGCGGAGACCACCGGGCTGCCCCACTGGCCGGAGGCGGCCCGGGCGTCCGCGCGGGAGGTGCTGACGGGCGACCTGGCCGCCGAGCTGGGCACGCTGGAACGGCAGGCCGGACCGGAACTGGTGGCCGCTGTACGGGAAATGCTGATCGCCTTTCCCGTCTACCGGCCGTACCCCGGCGAGCCGGAGCTGCCGGCGCGTGCCCTGGAGGAGGCGGCCGCGGTGGCCGGTCCGGGCGCGGTGGCCGCCGTACGGGAACTGCTGCTGCGGGATCCGGTCTTCGCCGCCCGCTTCGCCCAGACCTCGGCCGCCCTGCGCGCCAAGTCCCTGGAGGACCGGGCCTTCTACCGGTACGCGCCGCTGCTGTCGGCCACCGAGGTCGGCGGGGAGCCGGGGCGCCCGGCGGTGTCGGCCGCGGAGTTCCACGCGTACTGCGCCGCCCTGGCCGAGGAATGGCCCGCGGCCGGGACCGTCCTGTCCACGCACGACACCAAGCGCAGTGCGGACGTCCGGGCCCGGATCGCGGCGCTGTCCCAGGCGCCGGAGCTCATGGGCCGGCCCGAGGGGCCCGACCCCCAGCTGGCCTGGGTGGCCCGGCAGACCGCGGTGGGGCTCGGCCGGGTCCCCGAGGCCGGGCCCCGGCTGGCCGACGCACTGCTGAAGGCGGTCCGCGAGGCGGCCCTGCACACCAGCTGGACCGAGCCGGACGAGGCGTACGAGGCGGGCGTGGCCGAGTACGTCCGGGACCCGCTCGACCTCCCGGCGGAGCTGGCCGGGGCGGCCCGGGCGAACCTCCTCGGCATGACCCTGCTGCACCTGGCGATGCCGGGGGTCCCGGAGGTCTACCAGGGCGCGGAGACCGAGTACCGGGCCCTGGTGGACCCCGACAACCGGCGTCCGGCCCACTTCCCCCGTCGCGCACTGGCCCGGCTGGACAGCGGGTCGGCCCCCGAGGACCCGGCCGAGGAGAAGCTCGGGCTCACGGCCACCCTGCTGCGGCTGCGCCGGGACCGGCCGGAGCTGTTCCGGGGCTACGCGCCGGTCCTGGCCAAGGGCCCGGCCGCCGACCACCTGCTGGCTTTCACCCGCGCCCCCGGACTGCTGGTGGCGGCCACCCGGCTGTCCCACCGGCTGGCCGCGTCGGGCGGCTGGCGGGCCACCCGCCTGCACCTGCCGCCCGGCACCTGGACCCGCCTCGCCCCCTCCGCCCCCCTCGCCCCGTCCGCGGACCCCGCCGTGTCGCACAGCGGTTCGGCCGAGGTGGCGGCCCTGCTGGACGGCCACCCGGTGGGTGTCTGGCTGCGCCGGTGAACCGGCGGCCCCGGGGGCTGCCCGCCGCTCGGTGCGGCGGCGCCCCGGGCCCGGGCGCGGCGCGGCCCGGGTGCCGATCAGCGCCGCGAAGGCGGCCGCGGCCGCCCGGCCTGCCGGCGTCGGTGCTGACGCCGGGCGGCGGGGCGATCGGGGTGGAGTACGCGGCGTTCCACCGTGCCACGCTCGCCGAGGTGACCCCGGTCGAGGCCGCGGGCAACCGGCGTTCCGCCGTTCCACGGGCGCCGGGGTGACCCGGTCGAGGCCGCGGACAGCCGACTGGTCCCGCCGGAGGACGCGGCCGTGTCCCGGCCTCTGGCGCGGGGGCCTGAAGAGACGCGGGACCGGCGTGCGGACCGCGGCCCGGCCGGAGGGGCCGAGCGGCTCGCCTCCGGGGGTGTCCGGGCCACCGTGCGCACCACGTGCGGGGAGCCGCGGGAGACCGGGGCGATTCCGGTCGGCGGCGACGGGCCCGGCCGGTCCGGCCCGCAGGCCTTGGCCAGGGGTTTTCTCGTGCTTCGGGGGAACTGCGGAGCCCTCGGAGCAGTAGGCGGCGGGCCCTGCGGGCATGGCATCCCTTGTGACTCTCCTCCGTGACATGTGCTACCCCACACCGCGGGAACTCGGGCTCGCCGCCCACGCTCTGGCGGACCAACACCCCGGCGAGGTCCGCCTCCGCCAGGCCGGTACCTCCCGGGCCGGGCAGCCGCTCTGGGTGCTGTCCGTCACCGCGACGGGCGGCGCCCCGCGCGGGGCCGACCGTAACGTCCTCGTCGTCGCCGGGGCGCACGCCAACGAGCCCGTCGGCGGCGCCACCGCCCTCTCGCTCGCCCGGCGCGTCCTCGACGACCCGACGCCGCGGGCCGGGTGCGGCTGGCACTTCCTGCTCTGCGCCGACCCCGACGGCGCGAACCTGCACCGCACCTCCCGCCCCTCCTCGCTGCTGGACTACCACCGGAACTTCTTCCGGCCGCCCGGCCCCGAACAGCCCGAGTGGGCGCCGTCCTTACTGCCCCCGGACCGGCTGCCGCCGGAGACCCTGGCCCTGACCGCGCTCATCGACGAACTCCGGCCCGTCCTGCAGGTCTCCCTGCACGCCACCGACCTCGGCGGCTCCTGGGTGCAGCTCACCCGGGACATACCCGGCCTCGCCGAGCCGTTCGCCACATCGGCCGCCGACCTGCGCATCCCGGTGGAGAACGGGGCCTCGGACGCGGCCGGCTGGCCCTCCCCCGGACCCGGGATCTTCGTCATCCCGCAGCCCGGCAGCGAGGCCGCCGGGGCGTTCCACCCGGAGGACACCCGGCTGAGCACCTGGTACCACGCCCACCGCTACGGCGGCACGACCGCCATCGTCGAAGTCCCCATGTGGGCCTCCGACCTGGTGGACGATCCGGCCCCGCACCCGGACCCGCGCGGCGCCCTGCGGATGCTGGCCGAGCGGCTCACCTCTGACGCCGCGCTCGTCGCCGCGGCCCGGGGCGGCGCCCGCGTACGGGATGACCCGCCCCCGTACGCGGACCCGGCCACGGCTCCCCTGCTGCGCGCGGTGGACTGGACGCTCGCGCTGATCCCCCGGGTGGCGGCCGAGTGGACCGCCGGGGCTCCGGCCGAGGCCACGGCGGCGTACGTCGCCAGCATCGACGCCTTCGGGCGGCGGCTGTCGCTGCGCGCCGCCGCGATGCTGCTGCGGGTGCTGCGCGCCCAGGGGCATCCGGCGGCGCCCGGGCTGGACCGGCTGGTCACCGGGTGGTGCGAGGACTTCGCGGCCCGCTTCGGGGCCCGCTGGGTCCCGGTGGCCACTCAGGTGGAACACCAGTCCCGGACCGTCCTGGCCGCCTACGACCGTCTGGTGGCGGCGGGGCAGCCTGGCTGAGCGGGGTCAGGTCCTGTTCCAGGACAGCCCCCGGCGGGTGCCGGGGCCGGGCGGTGGCAGGGCCACCGGCCTGGCTCCGTCGTGGTCCCGCGGGGCGTCGTGGAGGGGGCGGGTGCCTTCGGCCGCGTCCGCCAGCCACTGCCAGACGTACGGCCGGTGCGCGTCCGGGACCGCGGGCTCCCCGCCGGAGATCCACGTCGTGAGGGTGAACCGGTGGTCGGAGAACCGCCCGCTCGGGCAGGTGGACGGCACCACCTCGTGAAAGGCGCCGGAGGGGAAGAAGGCGATGGTGTCGTGCTCGGGCTCGATGGTGCGGTAGGACTCCCCCGGCCGCGCCCTGCCGTCGTCGTCCACCACGGTGTCGTACAGGCGGAGTTGGCCACCGCCGAAGGCGCGGGGCGTGCGGTGCAGGTAGTACACCGCGGACAGCGCCGTGCTCACGTCCCGTACGCGTGAGGCGTCCGTGTGGATGCCGAAGTGGCCGCCTTCGCCGTGCGCCGTCAGCACGGTCAACGACTGGGCGAGCGCCGCCCGGTGTCCGAGGACCTCCTGGACGAGCGGCAGACAGTCGGCCAGGTGCGCGCTGAACACCTCGCTCGTCACGGGGAGGACCAGCGAGTCCCGCCCCTTGCGGGACACCTGTCCGGTCAGGGGTTCCAGGACGGTCCCCGCCGTGAAGTCCTCCTCCCGGGCTGTCGCGTACTCCAGCAGGGCGTCGGCGCGCTCCGCCCCCAGGAAGTTCTCGAAACGGCAGACCGGTGCCGGTACCGCGAGGGCGGGGGACCACCGGTCGGAGGGCGGCAGTACGCGGGGGCTGATCTCCATCGGGGTGGCCGGTTCCATCGGATATCCGCTCATAGCCCGGCACCGTACGACGGCGGCCGTCCGCCCCGAAGGAGCACAAGGGGGGCGCACGGAAGTGCACGGTGCCCGCCCGCGCGGGCCGTCCGATACGGCCCGGCCGGCGGAAGGTCACCGGGAAACGGAACCGCACCCGGGAGGGCTCCACCGCGAGCCCGCGCGTGCAGGCTCTTGACCCTCACGTGGCGTCAGCCCGCACAGTCGGTGCCATGGAGGACCACTGGACCGTGGGACGCGTGGCCGAGCTGGCCGGCGTGAGCGTCCGCACGCTGCACCATTACGACGACATCGGGCTCGTCCGGCCTTCGGCACGGACCGCGGCCGGGTACCGGGACTACTCGGCGGGCGACATCGAGCGGCTGCGGGAGGTGCTGGCCTACCGGCGGTTGGGCTTCGGGCTGCGGGAGGTCACGGAACTGGTCGGCGACCCGTCCACCGACGCGGCGGCACACCTGCGCCGACTGCGCGGCCTGCTGCTGGAGCGGCGGAATCGGGCCGACGCCATGGTGGCGGCCATCGACCGGGAACTGGAAGAACGGGCGAAGGGACGGAAGGTGACACCGGAGGAGCAACTGGGGGTGCTCGGCGCCCGGCTGTACGACGCGATCGGCGGCGCCTACCCCGCGACACGGCGTACCGAGCCGCGGATCGCCGCGCGGATCTGGGGCGCGCTCGGGGACGCGCGGTCGGTGCTGAACGTCGGGGCCGGCACAGGCTCGTACGAGCCCACCGACCGCGAGGTGACCGCGGTGGAGCCATCGGCGGTCATGCGGGGGCAGCGGCCCGCCGGTTCGGCGCCGTGCGTGGCCGCCGCGGCGGAGAGCCTGCCGTTCGAGGACGGGTCCTTCGACGTGGCGATGGCCGTCTCCACCGTTCACCACTGGGGGGACCCGATCGCCGGGCTGCGCGAGATGCGGCGCGTGGCCCGCCGCGTGGTGGTGCTCACCTTCGACACCGACGAGCCCGGCTGGCAGGACCGATTCTGGCTCACCCGCGACTACCTGCCCGAGTTCGCCGGCGTCCTCGCGGAGTTCCCCTCGCTCGCCGCGATGGCCGACGCGATCGGCGCCCGCGCCGAGCCGGTGCCCGTCCCGTGGGACTGCGCCGACGGCCTGTTCGAGGCGTACTGGCGCCGACCGGAGGCGTATCTGGAGGAGCACGTGCGCCGTGCGATGTCGGTGTGGACGAGGGTCGGGCCGGAGGCCGAGCGGCGGGCGGTGCGAAGCCTCCGGGACGACCTCGTCTCCGGCCGGTGGGCCGAACGCAACGGCGCCCTCGCCGACCTCGACGCGGCGGATCTGGGCCTGCGCCTGCTCATGGTGTGAACGGCGCCGCCTCCACCGCGAGGGTGTAGCGGAGTTTCGGCCTGCCGGTGGCTCCGAGGCGGTCGTAGAAGCGGATCGCGCCCTCGTTCCAGTCCGGGGTCTGCCACTGGACCTGGTCGAGGCCGAGTGCGCGGGCCAAGTCCGTCACGCCCTCCATCAGTGCGGCGCCCAGGCCGTGGCCGCGGGCTTCCTCCGCAAGGTGGAGGCAGTCCATGTGCAGGTAGTGCCGGGCGTCCCAGAAGGCGAACTCGGCGGAGCAGGCCGCGTATCCGGCGATCGTGCCGTCCGGGGTCTCGGCGAGCAGCACCCACAGCCGGGCGTCCTCGGCGAACAGGTGCGGGCCGAGGCGCTCGGCGAGGTCCGGCGGGCGCGGCGCCGACTTCTCGTACGCCACGTGCTCGTGGACGAGTGCGACCAGGCGGGGCAGGTCGCCCACGCGTGCGCGGCGCATGACGGTGGTGTGTTCCATGACCGCCATCCTGCGCGGCCGCTCCCGGCGGTGGACCGGCGGGGAAGCTCCGGGGGCTCTCAGTTCGACGAGAGCCGGAAGGTCATGTTCCCGAAGCTGACCTGGTCCCCGTCGCGGACCACCGCTGAACCGGTCACCCGGCGGCCGTTGACCGTGGTGCCGTTGGTGGAGCCGAGGTCCTTGAGCACCCAGACCCCGTCGCGCAGGCTGAGCTCCGCGTGCGCCCGGGAGACCGTCTCGTGGCTGAGCCGCAGCCCGTTGCCGGGGTCGCGACCGATCCGCAGGGCGGCCGCGCTCGGGTGCGGCAGCAGCAGCTTGGGCAGTCGCTCGGCGGCCCAGGCGCGCCGGATCCCGACGGACACGGCCGAGGCCCGCCCGACCCAGCCGAACAGCCGACGGGTCCACGGGCTTTCGGCGGCCTCCCGGGACTGGAGGTCGGCCGTGAGGACCGCCAGGTCCTCGGAGCGGCGCGCGGCCAGGGCGAGTTCCATCCGGCGCAGGAAGGTGTCGTGGGACAGCTTGCCGAGGGCCGCACCCTCCCGGAGCTGGCCCAGCGCCCGGTCGCGCTCGGCATCGGACAGCCGCGGCGCGGGAAAGGCGGGAATCTCGAAACTGGACGTCACAGAGTGATTGTCGGCCCGTCGGGGCCGGAGTGTCCAGAACTCCCCCGCCACGCCCGGAATGATGGGCACGATACGCATGCTGGACACCGCCGCCGACGAGGGGACCGTCCGTGCAGTTCGAGGTGTGGGCACCACTGACAGGGCACGTCGCCATGCTGCTCGACGGCGCGACGTACGACATGGCACGCGATCCGGACCGGGACGGCTGGTGGACCGCCGAGGCCCCGGCCGCCGACGGGAGCCGCTACGGATTCCTGCTCGACGGCGACGGCCCCGGCGCCGGCCCGTGGCCGGACCCGCGCGGGCGGCGGCTGCCCGACGGTCCCGACGGCCTGTCGGCGGTGGTCGACCTGGAGGCCCTCGCCCCACGGCCGGCGCCGGCGCCGCAGACCCCCCTCCAGGACGCGGTCCTGTACGAGCTGCACATCGGCACCTTCACCCCAGAGGGCACCTTCGACGCGGCCGCCGCCCGGCTCGGGCACCTCACCGCCCTCGGCGTCACGCACGTGGAGCTGATGCCGGTCTGCTCGTTCTCCGGCCGGCACGGCTGGGGGTACGACGGGGTCGCACCCTGGGCGGTGCACGAACCGTACGGCGGCCCGGCCGGCCTGGCCCGCTTCACGGCCGCCGCGCACGACGCGGGGCTGGGCGTGGTGCTGGACGTGGTCCACAACCACCTCGGCCCGTCCGGGAACCACCTGCCCGCCTTCGGACCGTACTTCACCGACACCCACCACACCCCGTGGGGCTCCGCGGTGAACCTGGACGCGGCCGGCTCCGACGAGGTACGCGCCTACCTGCTCGGCAGCGCGCTGGCCTGGCTGCGCGACTACGGGATCGACGGGCTGCGGCTCGACGCCGTGCACGCGCTGGCCGACGACCGGGCGCTGACCTTCCTGGAGGAACTGTCCGCGGCCGTCGACGAACTTGCCGCGGACACCGGCCGCCCGCTGTTCCTGATCGCCGAGTCCGACCGCTGCGACCCGCGTACCACCACCCCGCGCGCCGCCGGCGGCCTGGGCCTGCACGCCCAGTGGAACGACGACTTCCACCACGCACTGCACTGCGCGCTGACGGGCGAATCCCAGGCGTACTACGGCGACTTCGCGGCGGCTCCGCTCACCGCCCTCGCCAAGACCATGAGCCGGGTCTTCTTCCACGACGGGACCTGGTCCTCCTTCCGCGGCCGCACCCACGGCCGCCCGGTGGACCACCGCCGCACCCCGGCCCACCGCTTCCTCGGCTACACCCAGACCCACGACCAGATCGGCAACCGGGCCCTCGGCGACCGGCTCTCCTCCTCGCTCTCCCCCGGGCTGCTGGCGTGCGCCGCGACCGTCGCCCTGACCGGGCCGTTCGTGCCGATGCTGTTCATGGGCGAGGAGTGGGGCGCGAGGACGCCCTGGCAGTACTTCACCGACCATGCCGACCCGGGGCTCGCGGAGGCGGTACGGTCCGGCCGCCGCCGGGAGTTCGCGGCGCACGGCTGGAAGGCCGAGGAGATCCCGGACCCGCAGGACCCGGCCACCCGGGAGCGCTCCTGCCTCGACTGGGCGGAGCCCGGACAGGCCGTCCACGCCCGCCTGCTGGACTGGTACCGCACCCTGATCGCACTTCGCCGCACCCATCACGACCTGCGCGACCCGGACCTGGCGGCGGTCCGGGTCGCCCACGACGAGGAGCGGCGCTGGCTCACCTTCCGGCGGGGCGACGTCCGGGTGGCCGTGAACCTCTCCCCGGACCCGGTGACCATCGCGCTGGGCCGCAACGGGGTGCGGGTGCTGGCCGCCTGGGAGCCGGTCGGACACCCGGATCCCGACGGGCGGATCCATGTACCGGGCGAAACGGCGGTCGTCCTGGCCACGTGAGACTCACTCCACGACGGCCAGCTCGCGCGGGGCGTTGTTGAGGCGGCGCCCGCCGTCCTCGGTGACGGTCACGATGTCCTCGATGCGGACGCCGAACCGGCCCGGCAGGTAGACGCCCGGCTCCACGGAGAAGCACATGCCGGGGACCAGCGGCTGCTCCTCGCCCTCGACCATGTACGGGGGCTCGTGGGTGGTGACGCCGATACCGTGGCCGGTGCGGTGGATGAAGCGGTCCCCGTAGCCGAACTCGGTGATCACCGCGCGGGCGGCCCGGTCGATCTCCTGGCAGGAGACCCCCGGCCGGACCGCGGCCACGCCGGCCTGCTGGGCCTCGCGGACGATGTCGTGGACCCGCTGCTCCTCGGCGGTGGGCTCGCCGACGTGCACGGTGCGGGAGATGTCGGAGCCGTAGCCGTGGCGCAGGCCGCCGAAGTCGAGGACCACCATGTCGCCGTGGCGGATGACGCGGTCGCCGGCCTCGTGGTGCGGGTCGGCCCCGTTGGGGCCGGAGCCGACGACCGTGAAGTCGACCTG
The DNA here is from genome assembly GCF_053611065.1 of Streptomyces sp. NPDC054840. Classification (NCBI taxonomy): domain Bacteria; kingdom Bacillati; phylum Actinomycetota; class Actinomycetes; order Kitasatosporales; family Streptomycetaceae; genus Streptomyces; species Streptomyces sp. NPDC054840. Next base: position 84 of record NZ_JBSGZP010000222.1, on the reverse strand, counting down.
GGAGTGGCCGTGCGCGCGCAGCAAGCCGGCCAGGTCGGCGGCGACGTCGCTCTCCCGGCGGTCGGCGAAGGGAAGGTGGAGGAT
>NZ_JBSGZP010000221.1:0-10445 GCF_053611065.1 Streptomyces sp. NPDC054840 | reverse complement strand
GATCAGCAGATCCGGCCGGCCCCGGCCCCTGGATTCCCGCTCGGCGGATCAGCTGCTGTAGACGCCGACCTCGTGGAGCGAGTACCCCCACTTGGTCGCGCGTTGGAGTCCCTGGACGCGGACGTAGCGGGCCGGCACCCCGGAGAAGCGGGCCGTGTCCAGGCCGCCGTCACTCGCGGTCGTGGACCAGACCGTCTGCCAGTTCGTGTCGTCGGTGGAGACCTCGATGCGGTACGCCTTCCCGTACGCGGCCTCCCAGTCGAGGGTGATGCGCCCCACCCGGTTCGCGGATCCGAGGTCGATGCGCAGCCACTGGTCGTCGTTCCACTCGCTCGCCCAGCGGGAGCCCGAGTCCCCGTCCACGGCCCGGCCCGGGGAGAAGTTCACGAAGGGGTTCCACCACTCCGCGCTCGACGCCGAGGCCGGCGAGCCCGTGGCGAGGTTCACCCCGGACCTGTGCTTCTCGGAGTTCCCCCAGGTGGTGAGGTAGGACTCGGCCCCCTTGAAGAGGTCGTCCACCACGCCCTGGCCGCCGACGAGGCGGATGTCCTCGATCCAGTCGGGGACCAGACCGTAGTGCGAGGCGCCGTCGGTGTTGAGGTCCCAGGTGCGTGAGCCGGTGGTCTGCCGGTCGATGACGGAGCCGCCGTCGGTGCTGCGGAACGGGTAGCGCACCGGGTTCGGGGTGTCGGCCCCGCGCGGTCCGGGCCAGCCGCCGACGCCGTTCATGTCGGTGCCGAACCCGTAGCCGACGTTGTACTTGTCGCGCAGCGCGTCCGTCCGCTTCGCCTCGGCGCTGAATCCCTCGGCGCCGCTCATGTACGAGGCGATGAAACCTCCGAGCTTGTAGACCCGCTCGGTCCAGTCCATGTCCATCCAGCTGTGCGAGGAGATCACACCCGGATACGACTCGGACTCCAGTATGTCGAAGGACCGGCCCGCGGCCTTCACGCTCATGTGGTCGACTTCGAGCATCATCTTGCGCTTCATCATGCCGCGGACCGCGTACTCGCCCAGTTCCGTGAGTCCGCGCGTATTGCACTGGGCGTCGGCGGCGTACGAGGGAACCGCCACACCCGCGGGGAGCTGCTTCTGGGCCTCGGGCGCGGCCGCCAGTCCGATGGGGTTGTCGTGCTGGGGGCCGGTGCACTTCTCGGTCTTCCAGAAGGTCCCGGTCGACAGGAACTGGCCCACGTTGATGGCCGTACCGAGGGCGCCCTCGTCGAAGCGGACCCCGCACAGGGCGTTGTCGAACTTGTGGCACAGGAACATGCTGCGCACCCCGAGGCGGTACAGCTCGTCCAAGCCGCGGTCGATGTCCGCCTTGCTGCACTGCGCGATGTCCAGGATCTGCTTGCAGCCGAAGGGCTCGGAGGTCTCGACTCCGAGGATGACGGCCAGTTTGCCCTGCTGGACGACATCGCGGGCCTGCGCGGAGTCGGTGACGATCCGGAACCAGCCCTTGCCCGGGCCGCCGTACATCTTGTCGATGTAGGCCTGCATGTCGTAGGTCTTCTGCGCTTCGAGCCGGATGGCGGTCATCTCGTCGCAGCCGCGGTCCTTGAAGAAGTAGACCGAGCAGATGACGCCGTTGGTGACGAGGTCGTTCACGAGCACGCGCTGACCGCCGCGCCAGGCCCGTTCGACCCAGGCGTAGTAGTTCTGCTGGTGGGTCAGCGAGTCGTGGGCGGGCCAGTCCTTGAAGGTCGGCCAGCCGTTCGGGTCGTGCTTGCCGTCACCGCCCTTGGTGATGAAGTCGAAGATCGCGAGCGTGCCGTCGGGGTAGTGCTCGGGGCAGTCCTTGAGCGCGTCGGCCACCCCCGCCTCGGAGAACGGCTTGCCGCAGATGAGCCTGCCGCCGAAGCCCTCGTTGGACATCAGGTGATCGTGCGCGTCGACGAAGCCCCGGACCCGTCCCTGGGAGTCGGTGCCCTTGAAGGGCTCGCCCGTGACGTTGATGTCGGAGTCGGGTGCGGGCCTTGCGACCGGGTTCCACCAGCCGGGATCGGCGGCGGAAGCGGGTACGGGGCCGAGCACCATGGCCACCACGGCGAGGAGCAATGACAGGACCGCCAGGGGCCTACGCCTGTGGTGCGTGTGTCGAGAAATGGTCATCACTCACGTCTTAAGGTCAGCCGGATGGCGCGGTCGAGGAGCCGGATCCGTTCGGAGGCATGAAGAGTCACGGTCACAGGCGTGACTTGTCATGGACCTCACAAATGGTGGGACGAGAATCGCGACTGCCGTCGACGGAGTCAATAGTCCGGGACAGGTGACCTGATGATTCATCAGATGCGCCGATTCTTCACAAGGCCCACGCACCGCTCGCAGGCCGTGCGGATACGCCGACCGGGCAGCCCGGACCGGCGGCGTACGGGGAGGAGTACGCGAGCCGGGCTGCCCCGCCCGGGGCGACGGCGCAGTGGTGTCAGCGCGAGTTGTGCTCCAGCAGGTCCATCTCGGCCGGGGCGAACCCGAATCCGCGCGCCGTGACCTTGGGGGCCGGCTTACCGCAGAACGCCGCTTCGAGGGTCCCGCCGAGGGCCGTGTTCGCATCCCCCTTGTTCGAGGTGTTCGCCATCGCGGAGAGGGAGCGGCGCCCGTCGCGGGTGGAGAAGGCGTAGGTGTAGAAGCCCTGCACGGTACCCGTGTGCCCGTAGACCGAGGTGCCGCACGACAGGTCGTAGCGGCGCAGGCCGAGCCCGTAGAACCGGGTGTTCGTCGTGTCGGTCGGCGTCACGGTGAGCATGGCGTCCAGCATGCGGGCGGGCAGCAGGCGGCCGCCGAGGAGGGCGGACGTGAAGGTGTTCAGGTCCGCGGGGTTGGAGATCACCGCGCCGGCCGACTGGGCCCACGACACCGTCTGCTCGGTGGAGTCGACCAGTGGTGCGCCGGCCTCGTCGGGGTGGAGGTAGCCGCGGGTGTGCAGTCCCTTGATCTGCGTGCCGGGGTGCACGTAGGAGGTGTTGCGCAGCTTCAGCGGCTTGATGATGCGCCGCTCGTACTCCCTGGCCACGCCGTTGCCGGTGGCCTTCTCGATGAGCATGCCGACGACCACGAAGTTGGTGTTCGAGTACTTGTACGTGACGCCGGGCTCGGTCGTGCGCGGCGCGCGAAGCGAGAGATCCACCAGCTCCCGGTAGCCGAACACCTTGTTGCGCACGGCCTCGAAGCCCGGCACGGTCCGCTCGAACATCGCGTCCGTGTAGTCCGCCAGCCCGCTGCGATGGGTCAGCAGATGACGCACCGTGATCCGGTCATCGGGCAGCAGCCCGGGCAGGTATTGGTTGACGGCGCCGTCCAGATCGATCCGGCCCTCGTCCACCAACTGCAGCAGGACGACGGAGGTGAACGTCTTGCTGACGCTTCCGATCCGGAAGCGGGCCTGCGGGTCCATACCCGATCCGGTGGTCCGGTCGCCCACCCCCACCGTCCGGACGCTGACCCCGCCGGGTCCGCTGAAGCGGGCCAACGCGCCCGGCGCACCGGCGGCGGTCGTGTTCCGCAACGCCTGTGTCAGCGCTTCGAGGTCGGGGGTGATCGGGGCGGCGTGGGCGGTGGTCGCCGGAGCCAGGGCGGCCGTCACCGCCAGCAGGGCCGCACCGAGGGCCAGACGCCGGTTCATGGGCAGGGGCACGATGATCCTCCGGTGGGGGTTCATAAGGGGTCGCGTGACACGAGCCTACGCAAGATCATCGGTCCGATCGGCCGTCGTCGTGAGCGGGAACGCGGCAATCAGGCACGGCAGTTCCGCTACACCGGCGAGCCGCCTCGCCCACCCCGTTCCCACCGCCGCAGCGGAGCGGTGCATGCCTGGGTGTTCCGCACCCAGGCACGCACGCGGGGGCACGCTCTAGTCTGCAGCCGTGACCAGCAGCGATCTCGGAGACTTCCTGCGTGCCCGGCGCGCACGCCTGCGGCCGAACGACGTCGGACTCGTCTCCTACGGACGCCGCCGCGTGGCAGGGCTGCGCCGCGAGGAGGTCGCGGTCCTGGCCGGTATGAACAGCGACTACTACGCCCGGCTGGAACAGGGGCGCGAACGCGGCCCGTCCCCGCAGATCCTTGACGCGATCAGCGGCGCCCTGCGCCTGGACGACGCGGCACGGGAACACCTCTTCCGGCTGGCGGGCACCGCGCCGGACGGTGACCGGCGCGGTACCCACCGGCCGAGAGAGCCGATCGGTGCCCCGCTGCGCCAACTGCTGGACGGGTACACGGGCACCCCGGCCTTCGTCCTGGATCCCGCCACCGACGTGCTGGCGGCCAACGCGACGGCCGACGCGCTGTTCTCCCCGTTCGCGCAGCGGGACAACCTGGCGCGGATGACGTTCCTCGACCCTGCGGCCCGGTCGTTCTTCGTCCGCTGGGACCGTGCGGCCGAGGCGGTGGTGGCCGGCCTGCGCCACGCGACCGGCCTCGACCCGCACCACCCGCGCCTCACCGCCCTGATACGGGAACTCGATGGGCGCAGCCCGGAGTTCGCGGCGCACTGGGCCGCGCATTGCGTCCGCGGCAAGACCCGCGACACCAAGGAACTCGACCACCCGGACATCGGACCGCTCTCGCTCGGCTTCCAGTCGTTCGCCGTGCTCGGGGCGCCCGGCCAACAACTGGTGATCTACCACGCCGAACCGGGAAGCCCCAGCGCCCGAGGCCTCGCCCTGCTCGGCAGCCTGCACGCGGCCCGCCGGACGAAGTGACCGCCTGGCCTGACGACCTGACTGCCCGGCGAACGACTGACCGCATGGCCGGAGGACCTGACTGCCCGGCGAACGACTGACCGCATGGCCGGAGGACCTGACTGCCCGGCGGCGGCCGGGCCGGGCCGCCTCCACTCCCGTTCTCAGGGTGCGGTGGTCCGCGCCGTCCGCGCCGTGAGTGCACTCTCGCGCCCCGTGCGACGCACCCCGGCGTCGGCGCTACGGGTGGCCCAGGCGACGTGGCCGTCCGGGCTGACCCGGACCTCGCGGACCCCGCCGAGCTCGGGATGCTCCTCGGCCGCGCGGGCGGTGACGACGCTGATCCGCGGGCCCCGTCCGGCGGGCGCGACCCCGTACTCCGGATGCGGGTCCCGTGCGTCCGTGAAGCGGAGCAGGACGTAGCCGCCCTGGTGCAGGAGCTCGTACACCCGCGTCGCGGCCGAGGCGGCTGTACCGGTCACGCTCGGGCCGATGTCGGGCATCCGGCGCCCGACCTGTGCATCGGCGCCGAGGTGGGCCGCAGGGTAGGCGGTGCCGAGCGCCGAGACCTGGTCGGCGAGGCGGCGGTTCGTCCCCGGCCCCGTCCGGATTGTCGAAGCCAACAGCTGACCACCGCGGCAGCAGCGGCTGGCCCGTGCGTCGGAGCTGGAACACCAGCTACGCATTGAGCTCACGCGCGCTGAGCGGGAGCGCGAGCTCAGCAGGAGGGCGGTGCACCTCAGCGTTCGGTAGGCAGTAACCAGTGGCTACCGGCCGGCTCGGCAATGTGCCTTCGCGCCCTTGGCCACTCGTGCCGCTGCGGCGGACGTGGGACGGGTGGGGGTGTGCGTCACCGTGTGGCTGCTGACCGGTCACGGTCGTGAGGAAGGCGTGCGAGGGTGATCGCGCGGAGGAGCCATTCGGCAGGGGCGTAGCGGTATCGCGCGGTGAGCCATGTGCTGAGGACCAGTTGACCGGCGTAGAGCACGAGTGCGCCGAGTATGACGACGGCTGGGCTGAGGTGGTCGTACAGGGCCAGGCCGTAGCCGGTGAAGGCTAGGGCCATCACCAGGGACTGGCTCAGGTAGTTCGTCAGGGCCATCCGGCCGGCGGGGGCAAAGACCGCTGCGATGCGCACGCCGCGGGCGGTCTTCATGAGCAGGAGCATGCCGCAGATGTATGCGGCGGTGAGGGCGGGGGCTGTGACGGTTCCCACCATCTCGCCGAGGATTGACCATCGCGGACCGAGCAGGCCGCTGACGGTCAAGGCCATGAAGAGGCTGCCGGGCAGGCCGACGGCGGCACCGAGCACGAAGATGCGGCGCATCTGTGCGTGGTGGTTGTCCGTGTCGGCGAGCAGGCGCCGCTTGCCGCAGTGCAGCCCGACCAGGAAGGCCGCCATGACGAAGCCGGCCATCAGCAGCGCGGCGAGGAGTTGGTCAGGCAGCTGGCTGATGTTGGCCTGCACGACGGACGATGCGTCGCCGCGGTAGTCGGCGATCAGTACAGGCAAGCCTTCGGCGAGTTCGGCGTCCGCTTCGGCTGTTTCGGCATCCGACATGAGCAAGGTCGCCAAGCCGAGAAGGAGCAGGCAGGCGCTGAGGCAGCCGTACACGATCCGGGCGGCGCGCAGTGCCGCGCCGGGTGTGCAGTTGCGTGCGGCTATGAGGATCAGGCTGAGCACCGCGTACGTCATGAGGATGTCGCCGGTGTAGAGGAGTACGGCGTGTGGGACTCCCAGGACGAGCAGGCCGAGCGAGCGACGCAGTTGCCGGGGAACGGCGCTCGTGCCGGCGCGTTCGGCGGAGGCCAGCTGGAGGGTGAAGCTGTAGCCGAAGAGGAACGAGAACATCAGGTAGAACTTGCCGACCGCGAAGATCAGGACGACACCCTCGGCGGTCCGGTCGAGTGCAGAGGCCCCTGGGTCCGTGATGGCTCCGAGGCCGTACGGGCCGGCCATCATCAGCGCGTTGACCAGGAAGATGCCCATGAGCGCGAACCCGCGCAGAGCGTCGACCTCCGGTATTCGCGCCGGCTGGTCTCCTCGTGTGTGCTCGGCCGTTAAGCGCACTGCTTCCCCTAGGTAGTCGTAGGTGTGCGGGCTCCTGCCCGTGCCGTACAGGCGGCCAGCGTGGTCGAGCGGTTCTCGGGCGGACTTGGCAGAGCTGACGGGAGGAGCACCGCACCTTGGTCTGGAGACGGTCGCCTTGTCCGCAACGGTTGCCCTGGCGTTGAGCGGGAAAGCGCAGCCCGCATGGGCGCAGACTCTTTCCGGAGTCCTCGGATACACGATCTTCATGACCTGCTGGCCGGTGATTGCGGGCTCGGTCGCAGCCCTGGTCCGCAGCCGTATTGCGGCAGTGCTCCTGCTTGTCCTGTGGCCGGTACTCGGCGAACATATCGCAGGATTCCCTCTGCGCTTTGTCCCCGGCTTGGACACACTCGCCGGATGGCTCCCCTTCGGAGCAGGCCGGGCAGCAATGGCAGCGAGCGCCGATACATTGCTCGAGGCAGACCGAGCCTTGGTGCAGACCTTCATCGGGAGCGAGCTGTCAGCCGGCGCAGGCACCACAGTGTTCATCGGTTTCACGGCCAGCGGGGCCTCGGTGCGCCGCATCGGCCGCTGACCTGCTGCGATGGGTTCTGAAATATACTGTCGGGGTGACTGAGAACCCTCTGCCTCCCTGCCCCGAATGCGCGGGCGCGTACACCTACGAGATGGGTGCGCTTCTGGTCTGCCCCGAGTGCGGCCACGAGTGGCCCCTCGCCCCCGGCGAGTCCGGGGGTGGCTCCGAGGAGCGGGTGATCAAAGATGCGGTCGGCAATGTGCTGGCCGACGGCGACACCGTGACGGTGGTCAAGGGCCTGAAGGTCAAGGGCAGCGCGTCGGGCATCAAGGCGGGCACGAAGGTGCGCAACATCCGCCTGGTGGAAGGCGTCGACGGCCACGACATCGATTGCAAGATCGAGGGGTTCGGTGCGATGCAGCTGAAGTCCAGCGTGGTCAGGAAGGTCTGACGGGCGGCGTCGGTCGGGAACGGAAGAAGGCGCCTGTGGAAGGCGCAGGCGCCTGGGGGACGCTGGAGCGCTGAGACGCCCTCTTCCTCGCCGGCGCCGCCCAGGGCCTCGGCCCCACCCGCTACCGGGTCGCCGAACACCGCGACTCGCCAGGCGGAACCGCCGACAGGGGAGGGGAGACGGCCTGTTACGCCGTTCCGGGACGTTGTCCGGCGCCGCCTGGTATCCAGGACACATGAGTCAATGGGCAGATGATCGCTTGGCCGCCGCCGAGCGCGGCGAGAACCCCGCGGTGTTGGCGCGCCTGCGCACCGGTTGGGCCGTGATCGGCGACACGCAGCACCTTCCCGGCTACTGCCTGCTGTTGTATGCGGGCCGGGCCGATCACCTCACCGACCTGCCCCGGGCGGAACGCGTCCGCTTCCTGCTCGATCTTTCCCTGCTGGGTGAGGCCGTCGAGGCCGTGTGCGGGAAGCGGGACGGAGGCTTCCGCCGGCTGAACTACGAGGTGCTCGGCAACTCGTGGGAGCACCTGCACGGGCACATCCACCCCCGCTACGACTGGGAGCCTCCCGAGTTCCGCCGTGGCCCGGTGTGGCGCTACGGGCAGGAGAGGACAGCCCCCGAACACCGCCTCGGGCCGCGCCATGAGGATCTCCAGGCGGACATCACGCGTGCGCTGACCGCCGTCCTCGCCGAGGCCTACGGCCCGCAAGGACGCGGAGCTTGACGGCGGGGCGGGTTCCCGGGCCGGTCCCGCACGAACATGCGGTGGCAGGCGGCCCGGAAGGCGAGGCCCGAGCCCGGCCCGACCGGCGCTCGTGACGCGCCGTACCCCGTGCCGAGGCTCGCGAGAGCGCACGCGTCGTACGGCGGCGGCCACCCCCCCCGGTCACCCGGCACTCCCACGGTCCGGCATTTCAGCGCACCCGATCCCGCCAGTCCCGTCCGGTGCGCGGCATGCTGGGGTCGGAATCCGAATACGGGGGAGAGATCCGATGGAGCGGCACGTCGAGTTCGAGCGTCTGCACAACTTCCGTGACATGGGCGGCTATCGGTCCGCCGACGGCCGGACCGTCCGGTGGGGGACGCTGTACCGGGCCGACTCGCTCGGCAAGCTGGCGGGGGGCGACTGGGAGCGGTTCCTCAAGCTCGGGATCGGGACCGTCATCGACCTGCGGTATCCGTGGGAGATCGAGGCCAAGGGGCGGGGTGCCCGAGGCGGAGCGGTTCCGCTACGTCAACCTGAGCATCGAGCACCGGCCCTACGACCAGGCCGAAATCGACCCGGACACCGACCCCTGGCGTTACCTCGCGGACCGGTTCGCCGAGGTCACCGAGGACGGGGCCGGCGAGATACGGCAGGTCCTGGAGGAGGTGGCGCAGGCGACCGGCCCCGTGGTCTTCCACTGCACCTCGGGCAAGGACCGGACCGGGCTGATCGGAGCCTTCGTGCTGACCCTGCTCGGAGTGGACCGGGCGGACGTCCTCGCCGACTTCGCGCTCACCGAGCTGGCCACCGAGCGGCTCGCCGCCGACTGGCGGGCCGCCCACCCGGACCGGATCATGAAGTGGCCGAGCTACGGCCGCGCCCCCGCCGTGATCATGGAGTTGGTGCTCGCGGACCTGGAGGCCCGGTACGGATCCGTGCGCGGCTACCTCGCCGACCGGGTCGGGCTGCGGGAGCGGACGGTGGAGCAGCTGCGCGAACGCCTGCTGACCGGTGCCCACGAGGACGTCCGCGGGGGCGTCCGCGCGACGTGAAGTCGCTCTGGTGGCGCCACCGGCCCATCTCCTACCATCGGCACACGGGTGGGGCCCCGGCTACGGTTGGTGCGTATGACACATACCGAGACGCATGCCGGGACAGAGGTCACCGCGGACCTGGTCCGGGACCTGTTACGCGATCAGCACCCCGACCTGGCGGATCGGCCCGTACGGTTCGGTGCCCGTGGCTGGGACAACCAGCTGTGGCGGCTCGGGGAGGACCTCGCCGTCCGGCTGCCCTGGGCGACGCCGACCGCGGACGCGCTGCTGCGCAAGGAGCACGCCTGGCTGCCCGCCCTCGCCCCGGGCCTGCCGCTGCCGGTTCCCGTTCCGCAGCGCATCGGCGAGCCCTCCGAGAGGTTTCCGCGCCCCTGGATCGTCACCACCTGGGTGCCCGGCGAGCCCGCCGACCGCGCCCCCGCCACCGACGCCACGGACGCGGCCGACGCCCTCGCCGCCTTCCTGACGGCTCTTCACCGACCTGCTCCCGAAGGGGCGCCCGTCGGCAACTACGGCCGCGGCGGGCCACTCGCCGACCAGGCCGACGGATTCGCCGACGGGCTCACCTCCGCCACCGAGCAGGGGCTGATCCCCGACCCGGACACCGTCCGGGCGGTCTGGGAGGACGCCGCCGCCGCGCCCGCCTGGGAGGGCCCGGCGATGTGGCTGCACGGCGACCTCCATCCGGCCAATGTCCTCACCGCCGGCGGCACCTTCTGCGGCGTGATCGACTTCGGTGATCTCTGCGTGGGCGATCCGGCCTGCGACCTGGCCGCCCCCTGGGTGCTGCTGCCGGACGGCGCGTGCGACCGCTTCCATGCCGCCTACCTGCCGGGCCCGGACGACGCGACGCTGCGCCGCGCCCGCGGCTGGGCGGTGCTGCGGGCCCTCGGCGGCATCCTCATCGGCGAGGCCGGCGTCCACGGACGCCCGGGCGGCAAGCCCACCTGGGGCCCACCCGCCCAGGCCGCCCTGCGG
>NZ_JBSGZP010000220.1:0-10485 GCF_053611065.1 Streptomyces sp. NPDC054840 | reverse complement strand
CGTGGCCGCGCCGCACCGGCCCCCGGCCGGCAGCCGCACCAGCTGGGGTCCCCCCCGGAAGGCGGCGCCACCGGGACGACCGGGGGTGCCGCCTTCCGGCATGTCCGGGAGCCCGGTGACGCCGACGTGGGGTCGCCGGTCTCCCCGGGGTGCGCGAAGGCGCCCGGGCGCGGGCCCCGTGCGGTGCGCACGGCGCGCAGGGCGGCCCCACGGCGTTGCCGCGTCGGCGGACGCGACGCGAGGACCGCGCCGATGTCGTGGTCGAAGCCGTCGAAGCCGTCGAAGCCGTCGGTGCGTTCGCCGTCGTACCCCCGGTGCTCCAGGCGGAAGCGGCGGCCTCCGGCGCCGCGCATCCGGCCCTCTTCCTGCGCCCGGTCGTCGGACCGGCTGCGGGCGGGGGACAGGTCCACGAAGGCGCGGCGTCCTGGTCGCGACGCCGGGACCTCCGCCACCCTGAGCGCGCGGGGCACCCGGGGGATCCCCTTGCGGCTGCCCCGATGTGGGATCCGGGCCGTCCGGTGCCGAGTGCCTGACCGTTTCGGGCGTGTTCGCGGGGGCAGGTATGCAACTCCATGGAGGACTAAAGTCCCATCAGTCCCAAGAGTCCCATAACAGGGAATTTATGGGCTATTTGGCTGGAACTCCTCGGCGGCGATGAACGTCCTGATCCACAGAACGCTCACGAAGCGGATGGGGAGTGGACAGTTCATGAGTTTCTTGGCGCGTGCGAACAAGAAGGGCGTCCGGGCCGGTGCCGTCGTCGTGGCCTCGGCCGTCGCCGTGGCGGGGACCGTGTGGGGCGTGGCAGCCCTGGTCGGACCGGGCGGAATCGCTGCCTCCCAGCAGAACGCGGCCCGGCCGGGCGCCGGCGACAACTCCGGTCGTGGTGACGACGGTCGGCCCGGGCAGCAGCCCGGGGGGATACCCGAGGGCATAGCCCACGCGTCCGAGAGCGGCGGCAACGCCGTCAACATCACCATCGACGACGGCCCCGACCCCCGCTGGACCCCGAAGGTGCTGGAGGTCCTTCGACGGCACGACGTCAAGGCGACGTTCTGCATGGTCGGACCGCAGGCCAAGGCCCACCCCGACCTGGTGAAGAAGGTGGTCGCGGCCGGACACCGGCTCTGCGACCACACCATGAACCACGACACGGCCATGGACAAGAAGCCCGTGGCCTACCAGGAAGCGCAGATCCTGGAGGCGAAGAAGCTGATCGAGGAAGCCGCGGGCAGCGGCGCGAAGGTCGAGTACTACCGGGCCCCCGGCGGCGCGTTCACCCCCGACAGCCGGCGCATAGCCGCCGCGCACGGCATGCGGCCGCTCGGCTGGAACGTCGACACCAAGGACTTCGACAAGCCGGGCACGGCCGCCATCGTGGACGCCGTCAAGCGCGAGATCGGCAACGGCCCGACCGTGCTCTTCCACGACGGGGGCGGCAACCGGGCCCAGACCGTCGACGCCCTCGACCAGGTGCTGGCCTGGCTGAAGGACGAGGGCCGGCCCACCGGCTTCCCCGTCCGCACCGCCCCCGACGCCGGGACCGCCTCCGACGCGCCCTGACACGCCGTCCGCCGGGCGAACGGGTGACGGTCGACGACGCGGACCCGCCCGCGTTGTTCCCTGGTCGGACACGGACGCACGTACGCCCGACCAGGAGGCTCCTGTGGCCATCGCCCCCGCCAGACTGTCCGACCCGGTGGTCGGCTCCCTCGTCGCCGCCGTCAACGCGCACGACAAGGACGCCTTCCTCGCGGTCCTGACCGCCGACGCGACCATGTCCGACGACGGCTCCGACCGCGATCTTCACGACTGGATCGACCGGGAGATCTTCGACTCCGGCGGCCACATGGACGTCCAGTCCGAGTCCGACGGCGGCCGCACCCTGCTCGTCGACTACCGCAACGACACCTGGGGCGAGATGCGCACCACCTGGCGCTTCGTCATCGCCCCCGGCGGCGGCCGGATCAGCCGCTTCGAGACCGGTCAGGCCTGAGCCGACTCCTGGGCAGCCTCCTGAGCGGGCTCCAGCCCCCGCGCTCATCGCCGCCGGTACAGGCCCGCGACGCCGCGCGCCGCCGGCGGTCGTCGCCTCGTCCTGTCTCCGGACGGGAGCGAGAGTTGATCACCGGCTGTTCCGCGGCTACCGGAACCGGGCGCTCCCGTACGGGTGAAAGCGCGCCCGGCGTCGTTCCGGCACGCCGCGGGGCCCCGTTGGTCCGGGCATGAAGCGCACCCGGATCGCCGCTCTCGCCCTCGCCACCGTCTCCGCCGCCCTCGCGCCCCTCCTGGGCCAGGCCGCCACCGCCGCGGAGGGCGTGTACCTCCAGGACCCGGCAGGCGGCGAGAAGTCCATGAAGTCGATGTGGACCAAGGACGAGATGCACAAGGTGGAGGGGCAGCTCCGCTTCCACCCCGGAGTCCAGTACAAGACGGTCACCCGCCCCGGGCCCGCGGCCGCGCCGGAACACGAGCGTCGCTCCGGCGACCCCAAGACCCTGGCGTGGCTGCCCTCGTACGAGTTCGCCTGGTCGGTGTCGGACTCGACGGTGGTGAAGAAGGCCGTGACGGTCAAGGAGGGCGGGCACCCGATCGTCGTGCACGCGGTGCTGCGCAACGCGGACCGGGTCAAGGTCGGGGAAGTGCGCAAGGAGCTGGCGGGGAAGCCGCCGACGGGGCGTGAGAAGGTCGCGGGCGGCAAGCGGATCGCGTGCGACACCGGGGAGTACACGGTGGAGTGGTCGGTCACGCGGTCGGGTTACGGAACGCTGGGAGGCACGCTGCGCTGGGACTCCAGCTGCGAGCAGTACCGGACGGCGTTCGCCTCGCATCACGGGCCGCAGAGCTGAGGGTCCGGGTGGAGGCCGGCCGCCCCGTGCACCTTGTGGGTGCTCGTCGGGCGACGGGGCCGAGGCCTTGGATCAAGTGCCGTAGGGCCATGGTGCCGCACAGGGTGGTCTGCGGCAGGGGTCTGAGGTCCCGTGTCGAGAAATTTCTCAGTGCTTCTTGGAGGCCTGGGAGGCCTGTTGGGCGATGTCCTCCAGCACACCCTTCGGGCTGCCGGTCGGTTCCACGGCGCGCCCGATGTTGCGCTTGATGGTGTCGCTGACCGTCAGCCAGGACGGGTCGTTGACCGGATAGAGCTGAGCGCCGCGCAGCGCGTTCAGGAACTGCGTGTCGTTCTTGTCCAGGCCGCCCCCGGCCGGGGTGCGCGAGGCGGTGACGGTGGACGGCAGCAGGTGGTAGCGGTCGGCGAAGTCCGACAGGTTCTTGTCCTGGTAGATGAACTCCAGGAACTTGCCGATCTCCGCGCGCTTGCCGTTCTGCTTGAAGGCCATCATCCAGTCGGCGACGCCGACGGTGGGCGGCGGCACCCCGGTGCCGAGGTTGTCCGAGACGGGCATGGAGGTGGTCGAGACGCTGATGCCCTTGGCGCGCGCCTCGTGGGCGAGCGAGGGATAACCGTTGACCATGCCGACCTCGCCGCGCAGGAAGGCGGCGAAGGCGTCGGCGCGGTTCAGCTGCGACGGCGGGGTCGGACCGGCGAGTCCGGGGCCGACCAGCTCCTGCTTGACCCAGGCCCAGGTCGCGATGTTCTGCTCGGACGCCAGGTTGTAGTTGCCGCTGCTGTCGGCGTAGCCGCCGCCGTTGCTCAGCTCCCAGATCAGCGCCTCCGCGTGCGCTTCCTCCGGGCCGAGCGGCAGGGCGTAGGGGTACTTCACGCCCTTGTCCTTGAGCGCCTTGGCGTCGGCCTTGAGGTCGGTCCAGGTCTTCGGGGGCTCCTTGATGCCGGCCTTGGTGAAGAGCGCCTCGTTGTAGAAGAGGAGACGGCTGCTCGCCACGAAGGGCAGGCCGTAGAGGGTGTTGCCGACGGAGCCCGCGTCGGCGAGCGGCTGAAGGAAATTCGCCTCGGCGGTGACCGAGAGGAGTTCGTCCGCGGGATACAGCTTCCCCTGGGCGGCGAAGTCCGAGTAAGACCCCATCAGTGCCACATCCGGCGCCTTGCCGGCCTTGACCATACGGGAGACTTCGCGGTCGATGTCGGCCCACGGCAGGAGCTTCACGTCGAGCTTGATGCCGGGGTTCGCCTCCGTGAAATCGGCCGCCATCTTCTCCCAGTAGGGCTTGGAGCTGGTGGCCGGGCTGTCGCCGTATTCGGCGGCAACCAGGTGCAGCGTACCGCTGTCACCTGCACCGTCTTCCGAGCCGCCACATCCGGCCAGCGGTATCAGCAGACCGAGCACGGCCGTGGTGGCGGTCGTGCCGGAAATTCTTCGTCGCACGGGTGTATTCCCCTGATTTTCTTTTGGATCCCGTTATTACTTATGAGTTGCTCCGGGCTGGGGTGTCCCTCGATGGCCCGTTGGCCGGAATTCTCTCCTGAGGGAGGGGCGGTTGATTCCATTGGGGGCGTACTTGTGGGCAATGCTCCAAGTGCGGCTTTTCCTGATGGTGTTTTCCGATATGTGATCCACAGAGCGGACGCGCGTAGACATGCCAAAAAGCCCGTTTCCGGTCCGGGAACGGGTTCTGGGGCTCCTGAGGGCTCTTCGGCCGCCGCGCTGAGCGCGGCTAAGGGCTGTCCCGTGATCCCCGGTGGATCGGCGCCCGGCGTCGGATGCGGTGCATCGCAAGGCGGAGGGGCGCCCCCATGCTGGGCGTATTCGGGCGTTCCGACAACGCGGCGAGGTGCCGTAGTCGGCGTCGTGCGCCCGCCGGGGATTACGGGACAGCCCTTAGTCGGCGAACTCGCCGGCGTACGGGTCGGGCTCGCCCGTCTCGGGGTTGCGGCCCTCCTGCCAGCGCCGCTGGGCCTTGCGCCAGTGCACGAAGCTGAGGTGGCCGCCGTCCCAGAAGGTGATGCTGACGGGGCTCACGTCGAACTCGTCGGCGCACAGCCGGTGGAGGAACTCGGCCATGCCGTACGGATACACCGCGAAGGAATCGGCGGTGTGCCGCCCGCAGACCAGGACCGGCCACCGGTCCGGGTCGGGGTCGGAGGTGAGCCAGCACAGGATGTCCGACCCGCCGGTGACGCCCCAGGCGATGATCGACTCGGGGTCGACGTCGAACGCGGAGCGGCCGCCCTCCGCCTCCCACGTCTGCCGGGCGTTGTCGGTCTCCTCCGCCATCCCGGCCGGCTCCCACTGGAGGCCGGGCTTGGGCAGCGGCAGCAGGATGCTGGCCTCGCCGTTGATGGAGCCGGCTCCGAAGCGGCCCATGAACGCGATGAAATCGGCCGGGAACCGGGTCCCCCACACGGCCTCCGCCGCCGGCCAGTCGATGTCCTCGTCGGCGCCGTGCGTCGCCGGCATGATCTGCTCCAGCGCCTTGATCCGCGCGTTCTCCGTCATGCCGCTCCCCTGATGCCCCAGCTCAACCGCCCCAACCTACTGCCAGTGAGGAGCCTCGCCTAGCGGCGAGTGAGACGCCCGGGTACGTCCACCTTGATGGTGGTTCCCGCCCGCAGGCCCCAGCCCGCCATGGCACCGGCCGCCGACTCCAGGACGTGCCGGGAGCGCGGCCGCGGCAGCCCGAGCCGGCCCGGCGCCATGGTGACCACGGCGAGCACGCCGAGCTCGCGGTCGAGGTACGCCACGTCGATCGCGAACCGCATCCGGAAGGTGTGCACGCTCGCCGCGGGGGTCAGCAGCATCGCGCCGTCGATCCCGTCCCGCCCGAGCAGCCCGCGGGTCCGCGCCCCGTACGAGGCGGCGACCTCCAGCGGGATCTCCGTAGGGTCCGCGCCGACCCGCAGCACGGCCCGGCCGTCTTGCCAGTGCGCCATGGCGGCCACCTTAGGGGGTGTTCTACCTTCGCCGGATGACGGGTGTGCTCATGATCGTTCTCGCCGCCGGGTACGGCGTGGTCGCCGGGCTCCTGCTGCCGCGCCCCGCCTACCGCCTCTCCGTCGGCCCGGAGGAGCCCTGGCAGGGCCGCTGCCCGCAGGGACACCGGCTGGCCGGCCGATGGCGGGGTTGGCTCGGCCCGGCCCGCTGCCGGCCGCCGGCCGAGCCCGTCGGCGTCCCGCACGCGTACGGGCGGCGGGCCGCGCCCCTGGCCGTGCTCACCGCGGCGGTCTGCGCCCTGCTCGCGGCGGCCGTCGGGGTGCGCCCCGAGCTGGTGGCCTACGTGGGCCTCGCGCCGCTGCTCGTACTGCTCGCTCTCGTCGACCGCGCCGTCCACCGGCTGCCGGACGTCCTGACCCTGCCGCTCGCCGCCGCGGCCGCCGCGCTGCTGGGAGCGGCGGCCCTCGCGCCCGGCTCCGCCGGGTCCTGGCGGCTCGCGCTGCTGGGCGGCGGCGCGCTCGGAGCGGCGTACCTGCTGCTCCACCTGATCAACCCGGCCGGCATGGGTTTCGGCGACGTCAAGCTGGCGCTCTCGCTGGGGGTCGCTCTTGGGTGGTACGGGTGGGGGGTATGGTCCGCGGGGGCCTTCCTCGGCCTGCTCTACGGGGCCCTGTACGGGATGTACGTGCTGCTGTGCGGCCCCGACGAGCGCAATCAGGGGTACGCGTTCGGCCCCTTCATGGCGGCCGGAGCGCTCACCGGAGTGCTGCTGGGCGGTTTCGGAGCGTAATCATTCTGCGCCGATGCACGCAGCATGCTTTACGAAGGGTTATGGTGGAACCCCCCCCTCGGGCCGGTCCGTATCCCCCCCACGGACCGGCCCGTTTTTTGTTTTCCTGCTGCTCGACCGCGCAGCGCGACAAATGCGCAGGTCAGCCGCGCTGGGCCCAGATGTTGGTGCCGGGGGTGGAGACGGCGAGGGAGTCGATCTCCTTCAACTCGGCCTCGGTGAGCGGCGCGGACGCCAGCGCGGCCACGTTCTCCTCCAGCTGCGGCACGCTCGACGCGCCGATCAGGGCCGAGGTCATCCGGTCGTCGCGGAGCACCCACGTGAGCGCCAGCTGGGCGAGGGACTGCCCGCGGCGGGCCGCGATCTCGTTCAGACCCGTCAGCCGGCGGAGCACCTCGTCCGAGAGCAGGTCGGGGTTCAGGGACTTGCCCTGCGCGGCGCGCGAGTCCGCCGGGATGCCCTTCAGGTACTTGCCGGTGAGCATGCCCTGCGCGAGCGGCGCGAAGGAGATGCAGCCCATGCCGACGTCCTCCAGGGTGTCCAGCAGCCCGTCCTCCTCCGTCCAGCGGTTGATCATGGAGTAGGAGGGCTGGTGGATGAGCGGACGCACACCCATCCCGCGCAGGATCCGCACGGCCTCGGCCGTCTGGTCCGCCGTGTAGGAGGAGACGCCCACGTACAGGGCCTTGCCCTGCTGGACCGCGGACGCGAGGGCGCCCATGGTCTCCTCCAGCGGGGTCTCCGGGTCGAAGCGGTGGGAGTAGAAGATGTCGACGTAGTCCACGCCCATCCGCTTCAGCGAGGCGTCGAGCGAGCTGAGCAGGTACTTGCGGCTGCCCCATTCGCCGTACGGCCCGGGGTGCATCAGGTAGCCGGCCTTGGTCGACAGGATCAGCTCGTCGCGGTAGGCCGCGAAGTCCTGCGAAAAGATCTTGCCGAAGTTCAGCTCGGCCGAGCCGGGCGGCGGCCCGTAGTTGTTCGCCAGGTCGAAGTGGGTGATGCCGAGGTCGAAGGCCCGGCGGAGGATCGCCTGCTGGGACTCCAGGGAGCGGTCGTCGCCGAAGTTGTGCCAGAGGCCGAGCGAGATCGCGGGGAGCTTGAGGCCGCTGTGGCCGGTGCGCCGGTACTCCATGGAGTCGTAGCGCGAGGGCTCTGCCCGATAGGGATTGATATCAGTCACGTTGTCCTCCCTATCACGGAGCTGTGACAGACCGAGTTGGGTACCCGATCCCGGCGCGCAGTAATGTGGCCGACTCGGGGTGGGACCGCATTTCGCACGGGGGCAAGGCACGGAGGGGCTGGAAGATCGTGAAGCTGCGCGACCTGGTGTACAGGCTTTACGCACGCCGGGTGGAAGGCCGCCTCGACCATGACGCGGCGCCCAAGCACATCGGCGTCATCCTGGACGGAAACCGCCGCTGGGCGAAAGCGTCCGGAGGGACGACGGAGCAGGGCCACCAGGCCGGCGCCGACAAGATCTCCGAGATGCTCGGCTGGTGCACCGAGACGGACGTCGAGGTCGTCACCCTGTGGATGCTCTCCACGGACAACCTGGACCGGCCGGAGGTCGAGCTCCGCCCGCTGCTCAACATCATCGAGAACACCGTCCGGGGCCTCGCCGCGGACGGCCGCTGGCGCGTCCACCACGTCGGCAACCTCGACATCCTGCCCGCCCGGACCCAGAACGTCCTCAAGGAGGCCGAGCAGGCCACCCGCGACGTCGACGGGATACTCGTCAACGTCGCCGTCGGCTACGGCGGCCGCCAGGAGATCGCCGACGCGGTCCGCTCGCTGCTGCTGGAGCACGCGCGCAAGGGCACCTCCTTCGAGGAGCTCGCCGAGATCCTCGACATCGACCACATCGCCGAGCACCTCTACACGCGCGGCCAGCCGGACCCGGACCTCGTCATCCGCACCAGCGGCGAGCAGCGACTGTCCGGATTCATGCTGTGGCAGAGCGCGCACAGCGAGTACTACTTCTGCGAAGTCTTCTGGCCGGCTTTCCGTAAGGTCGACTTCCTGCGGGCACTGCGCGACTACGCCGCCCGCCACCGGCGCTACGGCACCTGATTCCCCGTAGGGGTTTTGCCGCCCCTTTCGGACCTGTCGTCAAAGTCCCGGCCTGTCGGCACTTTGACGACAGGGCCGGGAGCCGTGCCGATCAGGCCGGATTCGCCCCCTGAAGCGCACCCACCGCACCCCCTGAGGGCTGTCCCGTCAGCCCGGGCGCCCCCCTTCCCGCGAAGCCTTCACCAGGGATTCACCGAGCGTCCGTCATATGCCATGGCATGGCCTGGCCTGTTCGGGGAATATCCCTTTCAGGTCGATGCCCGATCCACGGGTGTCGTGTCTCAGCGGACGGCATGGGGTCGTCCGCCCGGGAGGCCCTTTGCACCAGGACGCACGTGCGGTTCGCACGGACGGAGTGGAGGGCCGGAAATCGGCCCTGGCATGGGTGCCGATGACCGGTCCGGTCTTCATGGCCCGACCTCTTCCGAGGGGGTACGTCCTTCCGTGGTGATCAGCACAAAGAGCCGCCTGCAAGACAGGCGGACCTACGTCCTCGACACCAGCGTCCTGCTGGCAGACCCCAATGCGATCTCCCGCTTCGACGAGCACGAGGTCGTGCTCCCGATCGTGGTGATCACCGAGCTGGAGGCAAAGAGGCACCATCCCGAACTCGGCTACTTCGCGCGCCAGGCCCTGCGCCTGCTCGACGACTTCCGGGTTCGCAACGGTCGCCTGGACGCCCCCATCCCGCTGGGCGATCTGGGCGGGACCCTGCGCGTCGAGCTCAACCACTCCGACCCGAGCGTCCTGCCCGCCGGCTTCAGGTTGGGGGACAACGACTCCCGGATCCTCGCGGTCGCCCGCAACCTCCAGGCCGAGGGCTACGACGTCACGGTGGTCTCGAAGGATCTCCCACTGCGCATCAAGGCCTCCTCCGTGGGGCTGATCGCCGAGGAGTACCGTGCCGAGCTCGCGATCACCGATGCCGGCTGGACCGGCATGAGCGAGATCGGTCTCTCCGGGGAGCAGGTGGACCTCCTCTTCTCGGAGGACCGCCTCTATGTGCCGGAGGCCGCGGAACTGCCCGTGCACACCGGACTGGTCCTGCAGTCCGAGCGCGGCAAGGCCCTCGGCCGGGTCACGTCGGACGGCAACGTGAAGCTCGTACGCGGTGACCGGGAGGCCTTCGGGCTGCACGGCCGCAGCGCCGAGCAGCGCATCGCGCTCGACCTCCTCCTCGACCCCGAGATCGGGATCATCTCGATGGGCGGCCGGGCCGGCACCGGAAAGTCGGCGCTGGCGCTCTGCGCGGGGCTGGAAGCGGTCCTGGAGCGCAGGCAGCACCAGAAGGTGATGGTCTTCCGGCCGCTGTACGCGGTGGGCGGTCAGGATCTCGGCTATCTGCCCGGGGACGCCTCCGAGAAGATGAGCCCCTGGGCGCAGGCGGTCTTCGACACCCTCTCGGCGGTCGCCGGGCGCGAGGTCATCGAGGAGGTGCTGAACCGCGGGATGCTGGAGGTCCTGCCGCTCACGCACATCCGGGGCCGCTCGCTGCACGACGCCTTCGTGATCGTGGACGAGGCGCAGTCGCTGGAGCGCAATGTCCTGCTGACCGTTCTGTCCCGGATTGGCGCCAATTCGCGGGTCGTTCTGACCCACGATGTCGCCCAGCGGGACAACCTGCGGGTCGGCCGGTACGACGGAGTGGTCGCCGTGGTCGAGAAGTTGAAGGGCCACCCGCTCTTCGCCCACATCACGCTGACACGCTCGGAGCGCTCCCCGATCGCCGCGCTGGTCACCGAGATGCTGGAAAATCTCTGAGGGTCGTATCGGTCAAAGACCCCATAGCGGGAAGGTGAGTTGGCGCCGCCCGGCAAAGGCCCGAGAGCCTAGCCG
>NZ_JBSGZP010000219.1:0-10504 GCF_053611065.1 Streptomyces sp. NPDC054840 | reverse complement strand
CCACCCGGATGCCTCCGCCCGGCTCGCGCAGGCGCAGCGGGGCGAGGTGGTCGACGGCAGCCCGGAATCCGGTGGCCCACAGGATGACGTCCGCGTCCACGTGGCTCCCGTCCGCCCAGGCGACTCCGGTAGGGGTGATCCGGTCGAAGGCGGGCCGCCGGTCGAGCACGCCCGCGGCCAGACCGGCCCGGACGGCGTCGTTCAGCGGGAGTCCGGTCACGCTGACCACGCTCTGCGGCGGCAGTCCCCGGCGCACCCGCTCGTCCACCAGGGCCACCGCGGCCCGGCCCTCGGCCTCGCCGAAGTTCCCGTCGCGGAAGACCGGGGGCCGCCGGGTCACCCAGGTGGTCCCCGCGGCCACCTCGGCGATCTCCAGCAGGTGCTGCACCGCCGAAGTGCCGCCGCCGACGATGATCACCCGAGCCCCGGCGAACTCCTGGGGCCCCGGATAGTCGGCGGTGTGCAGCTGGCGGCCGCGGAAGGTCTCCTGGCTCGGGTAGCGCGGCCAGAACGGCCGGTCCCAGGTCCCGGTGGCGTTGATCAGGGCCCGGGCCGACCAGATGCCGGCCGAGGTCTCCACGCGCAGCCGCCCCGCGTCCCCCTCGTGGACGGCGGACACGTCCACGGGTCGGCGTACGCGCAGCTCGAAGCGCTCCTCGTAGGCGGCGAAGTATTCCCCTATGACCTGCGAAGACGGCCGTAGCGGGTCGGCGCCCGTCAGCTCCATGCCGGGCAGGGCGTGCATGCCGTGCACCTTGCCGTAGGTGAGCGAGGGCCAGCGGAACTGCCAGGCGCCGCCCGGGCGGGGCGCGTGGTCGAGCACCACGTGGTCGAGTCCGGCCCGGGTGAGGTGGTAGCCGCTGGACAGGCCGGCCTGCCCGGCCCCGATGACCACCACGTCCACGTCCACCGGCCCGTCCGCGTCCCGCCACATGTTGTTCACAGTTCTACTAACTTGCGGCGGGTGCCGGATCTTCCCGCCTGGCAGCGGCCTGCCGGGCCCCTGCGACACCACCTGGGAACGGACCCGCCCACCAGATGGAGCTACATGGTCCGGCGTGCGGACAGCCAGTCGTACGCCGCGTCCGCGCGGAACTGCTGCTGCCCGCCCGGGAAGAGGAGTCCGGCGCAGGCGAAGGCCGGGTCCCCCGCGATGGCCGGGGTGTACGGGACGGCCACGCAAACCATGCCCGCGGCGTGCGCGGCCAGCGCCCCGGGCGCCGCGTCCTCGACGACCACGCACTCGGCGGGCTCGGCGCCCAGGCGGCGGGCCGCCTCCAGGAACACGTCCGGAGCGGGCTTGCCCCGCGCGACCTCCTCGGCGGAGACCGCCGTCGTCAGCAGCGCGTCCAGCCCGGTGCCCGAGAGCACCGCGTCGATCGCCTCCAGCGAGGAGCCGGAGGCCACCGCCATCGCCACGCCCTCGGCGTGCAGCCGCTCGACGAACTCCCGCATCTGCGGGAAGACGTCGGTCCGGGTGCGGGCCAGCTCCAGGTAGGCGGCGTTCTGCTCGGCGAGCAGCTGCTCGACGGGTGCCTGGATCCCGTACCGCTCCCGAAGGATCTCCAGCGTCTCGCGCGTGCCGATGCCGATGAAGCGGGAATGCTGCTCCCACGTGAATTCGGCGACCCCGTGCCGCTCCAGGGTGCGGCGCCCGGACTCGTAGTAGTGGGGCTCGCTGTCCACGAGGGTGCCGTCGAGATCGAATATGACCGAAATCATCCGTTACCCCCGTCCCGCAGGTCGTGTCCCGTCTCGGCAATCCTCAGGTTTTCCCGGCATTTCTGCCCACGGATTCGACCAGCGGCAGCAAGCGATGCGGCACCCGCTCGCGCAACGCCACCTCCGTACGGGTGCGGACCACGCCCGGGAGCTGGATGAGCCGCTGGATCACGTCCTCCAGGTGCCCGTTGTCCCGGGCCGCCACCCGGGTCAGCAGATCCCCGCCGCCGGTGATCGAGAAGGCCTCGATGATCTCGGGTACGGCGGCCAGCGCGTCACCCACATCGTCCAGATGCCCCTGCGTGACCTCGATGTGCACGAAGGCCAGCACCGGATGGCCCAGTGCGGCGGGGGAGAGCACCGGCCCGGTGCCGGTGATCACACCGGTGCGCTCCAGCCGGTCCAGCCGTGCCTGCAGGGTGCCGCGCGCGACGCCGAGGATCCGGGCGTACTCGCGGACACTGGTACGCGGCTGCTCGATCAGCAGGCGCAGAATTCTGGTGTCGAGCTCGTCCACCGCCACGCCCCGACTGTACCAACGGCCCCCTTCATCCCGATCGTTCCCGGCCGGGTGCCCGGTCGGTGTGCAGCCCGGGCTGGCCCCGGTAGAGCAGGCCCACGACCAGCACCGTCACGCCGGCCGACAGCAGCAGCCAGCCCACGGTCCAGCCGGTCCGCAGCAGCAGCGCCCCGAGGAACCCGCCGGCGAACATGGCCAGGACGGAGAGGCCGCGCAGCCGCCAGCCGGCCGTTCCGAACCCGTATGTGTTCTCCCGCCCCATGGCCGAAGCACCCAGGAAGGCGGTCATGGACCGGGTGATCAGCGTCGTCGGTACGCCGGGCACGTTCGCCCGCATGATCGTGGTGTTGCGCAGCCCCATGGCCAGGGCCAGGACCGCCATGGCCGCCAGATGCCGCAGGGCCGGGGATCCGTACTGCGGGGCCAGCCCCCAGCCGATGCCCGCGGCGGTAAGGATCAGCCCTGCCTCGGCGATGAGGCCGATGACGAACCAGCGCCTCCCGCGGACCTCGGTCACGGACTCCAGGTGCGACCCACAGACCACCCCGACGACGAACGCGGCCAGGGAGACCCCGGGAGCGAGCGTCTCCAGTCTCCCCGCCCCCGCCGCGCCGAAGGCCACGAACAGCACGTTGCCCGTCTGCATCGCCGTGAAGGCCGGCCCGAGCGCCAGCAGGCTCACCGCCTCCACCACCCCGGTCACGCCGGTCAGTACGACCATCAGCGCGGGCATGTGCGGTGGGAGCAGCGGCGAACCGGCCGTCCGCCCGGCCTCCCGGTTCTCGTCCATGACGCCCGACAGTGACACGCCCGCCTTGGCGCTCCGGCGCCGACATGCCGGAACACATAGGGTCCGGAGGATGAGCGACCTGTTGCTGGTGAGGCACGGCGAGACCGCCTGGAGCGCGAACGGACGCCACACGGGACGCACCGACCTGCAGTTGACCGCCCGCGGGGTGGAGGAGGCCATCTCGCTGGCCCCTTTCTTCCGGGACCAGCAGCCTGCCCTGGTGCTCACCAGCCCGCTGCGCCGGGCCGTCGCCACCGCCGAGCTGGCCGGGCTCACCGGCGGCCGGGCCGACCCCGACCTCTCCGAATGGGACTACGGCGGCTACGAGGGGATCACCACTGCGGAGATCCGGAAGACGACGCCGGACTGGTCCCTGTGGACCCACGGCGTCCCGCCCGGCGACCCCGAGCACCCGGGCGAGAGCGCCGCCCAGGTGGGCGCCCGCGCCGACCGCGCCCTGGCTCGCGTCGCCCCCGTGCTCCGCGCCGACGGCGGCAACGTGGTGCTCGTCGCCCACGGCCACTTCCTGCGCGTCCTCACCGCCCGCTACCTGCGCTTGGTGCCCGAACACGGGCGGCTGTTCCTGCTGCGGACCGGCACGGTCAGCGTGCTCTCCACGGAGCACGGACTCCCGGTGATCGCGGGCTGGAACACCCGCCCCTGACCGAGGGGGCCTTGACCAGGCCCCTGGCCGAGCGCCCGACCAAGGGCCCGACGGCGGCCCCGACCGCGCGGCCGCCTCGCCTCGCGCGGCGCTGCCCACTGCGTGATCATTCGTACATGGGTCACGACTCGTACACGGACGACGGCAGTGCGGGTGCCGGACCGGAGGGCCTGGACGCGAGGCTCAAGGCCAACGCGATCGGGTTCCTCGACGCGCTCGTCATCGGCCTGAACTCCACTTCCCCCGCCTACTCCCTGGCCGCGGTCCTCGGCCCGATCGTGGCGCTGGCCGGCATCTACGCGCCCGGCGTGATGCTGGCCTCCTTCGTCCCGATGCTCCTCATCGCCGCCGCCTTCTACTACCTCAACAAGGTCGACCAGGACTGTGGGACGACCTTCTCCTGGGTCACCCGGGCCATGGGCCCGTGGGCGGGCTGGCTCGGCGGCTGGGCCATCGCCATGACCGGCGTCCTCGTCATCGGCTCACTCGCGGACGTCGCCGTGAACTTCGGGCTGCTCGCCGTCGGACTCGACAGCTGGGCCGCCAATGCCTGGATCCGGCAGGGCCTCACCGTCGCGGTGATCCTCGCCATGACCGGCATCTGTGTCATCGGCACCGAGCTCTCGGCCCACCTCCAGGACGTCCTCATCCTCGCCCAGGTCTTCTTCCTGCTGGCCTTCGCCGTGGTCGCCATCTACCGCGTCTACGCCGACACCAGCACCCTGGACTCGATCGAGCCGTCCATCAGCTGGCTCAACCCCTTCGGCGCGGGCGGCGCCGCCCTCACCGGCGGGCTGCTGCTCGGCGTCTTCATCTACTGGGGCTGGGAATCGGCGGTCAACCTCACCGAAGAGGTCGAGAACTCCGCCACCGCGCCCGGCAAGGCGGGCATCTGGTCGACCGTGATCCTCCTGGTCACCTACCTGTCGGTGGGCTTCGCGGTCGTCGCCTACGCGGGCACCGCCTACCTCGCCGAGAACGCGGGCGAGGAGGAGGCCGTCTTCGCGGTCCTCGCCCACGAGGTCATGGGCGGCTGGGACTGGGTGGTGCTGCTCGCCGTCTGCACCTCGGCGCTCGCCTCCACCCAGACCACGATCATCCCCGCCTCCCGCACCGCCCTGTCCATGGCCCGCCGACACGCCTTGCCGCACCGGCTCGCGCAGATCCACCCGAGGTTCCGCACCCCGGACGTGAGCACCTGGTGGGTGGCCGGCATCGCCATCGGCTGGTACCTCGTCGTCAACCAGATCAGCGAGAACGCGCTCCTGGACTCGCTCACCGCGCTCTCGCTGCTCATCGCGTTCTACTACGCGCTCACCGGCCTGGCGTGCGCCGTCTACTACCGTCGGCACCTCCTGGAGAACGTGCACAACTTCGTGCTGATCGGAGTCGGCCCGCTGATCGGCGCCGGCCTGCTGAGCTGGCTGCTGGTGGAGTCGATCGGCGACATGTCCGACCCGGAGAACTCCGCCGGCGGAGTCTCCTGGTTCGGCCTCGGCCCGCCGCTGGTCATCGGCATCGGCATCGCGCTCGTGGGCGTGGCCTTCATGTGCTTCTGGCGGGTCCGCGACGGCAGGTTCTGGCAGGAGCGGCGCGGCGTCGTCGACCCGGAACTCGTCCATGTCGGCAAGCACACGACACACTCCTAGGAGCCCTCGATGTCCGTGGTCCTCGGATACGACGAGTCACCGGGCGCGGAGCGGGCCCTGCAGGTGGCGCTGGAGGTGGCCACCGCCTTCGGCGAGCCCCTCGTCCTCGTCTACGGCGCGGCCGCCCCGGGCCCCACCGGCGAGGAGTCCCGCGCCCACCGCGAAGCCGTCCGCCAGGCGGGCCGCAGCGCGCTGGCGCACGCCGTCGAGGAGGCCGACGCGGCCGGGGTGCCCTCCACGGTCGAGGTGGCCGACGAGAAACCCGCGCAGGCCCTGCTGGACGCCGCCGAGCGCCACCGGGCCCGCGTCATCATCGTCGGCAGCTGGGGCGACAGCCCGATGCGCGGTGCGCTGCTCGGATCCACCCCGCACAAGCTGCTGCACCTGTCGCCGATCCCGGTGCTGTGCGTACCGACCGGGCCGGAGGGCGCCTGAGCAGCCGTGGTGCGGCTGGGGCGGACACCCTCCCGGTCCCGGCCCGCTCGTCAGGGCCCGGAGAGGGCGTTCTCGGGCTCGGCCTGCGCCGGGGCCCGGCGGCTCACCTCCCTCCCGGCGCGCAGCCGGGTCAGGGCCGGGCTGGTGATCGCCGTCGTCACCAGGGCCATCAGCACCAGCATGGTGAACAGTTGCGGCCCGATGACGCCGAGTTCCAGGCCCACGTTGAGCACCACCAGCTCGGTCAGCCCCCGGCAGTTCATCAGAGCGCCGATCGACAGGGCCTCCCGCCAGGGTCTTCCGCACGCGCGGGCCGCCCCCGTCGCGCCGCCCCACTTGCCGAGGAAGGCGACCAGGAGGATCGCGGCCGTCCAGAGCCACAGCGCGGGCGAGGCCGTCAGGC
The DNA here is from genome assembly GCF_053611065.1 of Streptomyces sp. NPDC054840. Lineage (NCBI taxonomy): Bacteria > Bacillati > Actinomycetota > Actinomycetes > Kitasatosporales > Streptomycetaceae > Streptomyces > Streptomyces sp. NPDC054840. The sequence continues at coordinate 4,321 of NZ_JBSGZP010000219.1, read as the reverse complement.
CACCGATGTCCGTACGCAGCCCCGTGTGCACGAAGAACAGCGGCAGCAGCACGGGCACCGTGAACGCGCGCAGCCGGGCCGCCGAGGCCTCGATACGCTGCCCGGTGTGCGGGGTGACCACCCCGAACAGGAACGCCCCGAACAGCGCGTGCACGCCGATCAGGTCGGTGGCCAGCGCGGACAGGCTCAGTCCGCTGAAGAGCGCCACCAGGACCGCCGCGTCGCCCGCCCGGTCAGCTCGGGCCGACCAGCGGGCCAGCAGCGGTCGCACCGCGTACAGCATCAGCAGCGTGAAGGCCACGGCGAGTCCGGCCGTGGTGGCCGCCTCCAACGGGGACCCGGCGGTGGCGAGGGCCACCACCAGGGCCAGCAGGCACCACGCGACCACGTCGTCCACGGCCGCGCAGGCCATGGCGAGCGCGCCGAGCGGAGTCCCGTACAGGCCCCGGTCGATGAGGATCCGGGCGAGGACCGGGAACGCGGTGATGCTCATGGCCACGGCCATGAACAGGATGAACGGCATCCGGCCCGCCCCGTCGGGGGCGAACTCGCCGTACATCGCGAGCGCGAGGAGCGCGCCCAGGGCCAGCGGCAGCAGCATGCCGGCCTGGCTCACGGCCACCGCGACCCGGGTGTGACCGCGCAGGCTCTTCAGGTCCAGCTCCAGCCCGACCAGAAACATGAAGGCGAGCAGTCCGAGCTGCCCGAGCACCGAGGTGTACGGCAGCACGGACGGCGGGAAGAGCGCGTGCTGCGCCTGCGGCCACAGCCACCCCAGCAGCGAGGGACCCAACAGGATGCCGGTGGCGATCTCGCCCACCACCGGGGGCTGGCCGAACCGGCGGCAGACGGAAGCCCCCACCTGGCAGGCCAGGATCACCACCGGCACGGCGACCAGGAGGGCGGGCAGCGGGTCAACGGACGACACGGGCACCTCCTTCGGGCGCGGCGGGCCGCAGTGCGGCGGGCAGGTCGTGGCGCGCGGCCGGCTGCGGGGCCGCGGCCGCGGCGGACCACGGGGCGTACCGGCGCAGCCCGTAGAGCAGCGGTTCCCGGTCGTCCCGGACGGTCACCCGGCGGGCCTCGGCGAAGACGGCCGTATGGTCGCCGAAGCCGACGGTTCTCACCACGGCGCAGTCCGCGACGGCGTGCGCGTCCGCCGTCAGGTGCGGTCCGCCCGCCCCCAGCGGCAGCCGCCACTCGACGCGGTCGAAGCGGTCGGGCGCCCCGGAGGCGAACAGGTCCGAGGTGCCGCGGGCCCTCTCGTGCAGCAGGTTGAGGGCGAAGTGGCCCTCGGCGAGCAGCACCGCGAGGGTCGGGCTCGCCGCCCGTATGCACACCACGATCGTCGCCGGTTCGAGCGCGACGCTCGCGAGGGAGGTGCAGGTCAGGCCGTGCGGCACGGAATCGGAGTCCAGTGTGGTGACGACGGACACCCCGGTGGGGAAGGCGGCCATGAAGGGACGGAGGTCCGTCGGCCGGCCCCCGGCCGACTCGTCCGGTGCGGCGGGATGGGGCACGGAGCGGTGGGGCATGTCTGACTCCTGAGGTGGCTGAAGCAACTGCGGCCCGGCAGCCGGCGGGAGAGCCGTACTGCCGGGCCGTGGGAGCGGTGGGCCCTACGCGCCGTGCAACCGGCGCAGGTAGTCGTAGGCACTGGGCAGCGTCTCCAGCAGGTTCTGCTGCTGGCGCTTGACCGTGTCGAAGAGGGGTTCGGCACCGGCCACCGAGTCCGGCCGGTGCGCCAGGGAGGGCAGCGGGGCGTCCGGCTCCAGGCCGAGGCCCGCGAAGATGCAGTAGTAGCTGCCGTTGGTCCAGAAGTTGCGGAACTCGGCCTCGAAGTTGCCGTAGTACGTCGACTCGTCCGTGATCGGCGAGTTGATGGGCAGGCCGGCCTTGTAGGCGGAGATCTTCTGCTGGATGTTGTCGGGGAGGGTCAGCTTCTTGTTGGCCTGCCAGAACGGCGTGTCGTTGCGCGGTGCGTAGAAGAAGTGCGCCTGGATGAAGTCGCGGGTGTCGTCGAACATCACCTCGATCTCGTGGTTGAAGCTCTTGATCAGACCGTCGTTGAAGGTCTTGTCCGGGAAGTGCTTGGCCAGCTGGTAGATCGCGGCGGTGATGAAGTAGATCCCGGTCGACTCCAGCGGCTCCAGGAAGCAGGAGGACAGGCCGATGCTGACGACGTTCTTCACCCACGCGCGGCGATTGCGGCCGACGCGGAAGCGGATGTGGTTGAACTTCGTCTCCTCCACGTCCAGGCCCCACATGTCCGCGAACTCGCGGGTGGCGGTGTCCTGGTCGGTGAACTTGCTGGAGTACACGTAACCGGTGCCGAAGCGCCCCAGCATGGGGATCTTCCAGGCCCAGCCGGACGACATGGCGATCGCCGAGGTGTACGGCTCCACGCCGTTCGCCTCGTCGTCGTGCGGGACGGCCGTCGCCACCGCGCTGTCGCACAGCAGGTGGTCGCTCATGTCGATGAAGGGCTCCTCCATCGCCTGGTTGATCAGCAGGCCGCGGAAGCCCGAGCAGTCCACGAACAGGTCGGCGTCCAGGGCCAGTCCGCCCTTGGTGTGCAAGGTGGTCACGTAGCCGCGCTCGTCCTGTTCGACCCGCACCATCTCGTCCTGTACGTGGTTCACGCCCTGCTTCTCGGTGCTGAACCGGCGCAGGAAGTCGGCCACCAGCTGGGCGTCGAAGTGCCAGGCGTACCGGGTGGCCGGCCGGCCGTCGAGCCAGCGCGGCGCCTTCATCGCGTCCATCACCGGGGGCTCGCGGAAGCAGGCGTAGTCGAACGGCTCGGTGGTGCGGCCCTCGTACTTGCGCTTGAACCAGTAGTGCGACAGCGGGGTCTGGTCGTAGTCGGGGAGCAGCCCGAACGGGTGGTAGAAGTGGTCCGGACCGCCGCCCGGCAGCTCACGGGCCGTCGACTCGCCCTGCCCGTCGGTCCGCCAGTTGACGAAGCGCACGGCCATCTTGAAGCTCGCGTTGCACTCCCGCATCCACTCGTCCTCGGCGATGCCCAGGTAGTCGAAGAAGGAACGCTGCAGGTTGGGCACGGTGGCCTCGCCGACACCGATGCGCGGGATCGTCGGCGCTTCGAGCACGGTGATGTCGACCGTTCCCTGCAGCGCCTTTCCGAGGTATGCGGCCGTCATCCAGCCGGCCGTGCCGCCGCCCAGGATGACGACCTTCTGAAGCCGGGTGTCGCTGCTGGTCATGAAACAGCCCTCATTTCGGATTCGGCGGTTCGGGTGGTCGTGCTCATCAGTGTCGAAAAACGCCCTATCACCGCTCTACACAGCTCGGATCCGGCCGTTGTAGGGCCCTTGTAGACCCCCCGGACACACTCCTCGCAGGCAGAGCGGCAGGCTGAAAACCACCGGGAGGACGCGATGACCACCGCAGCGACCGAAACAGCGGGGCCGGCGGTACGGGTCCGCTTCCTGGGCGACTTCGAGCTGACCGTCAACGGCAGCCCCGTCCAGCGCTGGCGGGCCGGCAAGGCCCGTGGCCTGTTCCAGTACCTCGCGGTCCACCGCGGCCAGATGCTCACCCGCGACCGGCTCTACGCATCCCTGTGGCCCGGTACCGACAGCACCGTGGGCAGTTCCCTGAAGGTCGCCGCCCACGCACTGCGCCGCGTGCTCGACGCCCACCCCGACCGCCCCGGCGACTCCGGGATACGGCTGGTCTACCGGGACTTCGGGTACGTCCTGCACATCACCGGCCTCTGGTCCGACGTCGACCGCTTCCAGGAACTGGTGCACACCGGCCTGCGCGCCGCCGCGGCCGGTGACGCCCCGCTCGCCCGCACCCGGCTGCGCGGGGCGATCGGCCTCTACGGCGGCGAGTTCCTGCGCGGCGAGAGCGCCGACTGGGTCGTCGAACAGCGTGAGTACCTCAGGGCGCTCGCCCTGCGGGCTCTCGGAGCGCTGCGTACCGACGCCGAGACCCGTGAGGACTTCGTGGAGCTCATCGAGGTCTGCAAGCGCACCCTGGAGATCGACCGCCACCACGAGGAGGCCTACCGCGCGCTGATGGCCGCACACGGCCGGCGCGGAGAACTCGCCTGCGTCCGGCGCTGGTACGAGCTGTGCGCCCGCCGGATGCGCGAGGAGCTGGCCGTGGCACCCGCCGAGGAGACCCAGCGGCTGCTGGGCACCCTGATCCCGGCCACCGCGCCCACCGCCGCTTCCGCTCCCGTCTCCGCCGTCACCGGCGCCCCGCCCGCGACCGTCCGCGCGCTGCGCCCGCCGGCCCGCCGGCCCGGGACCCCCGCCTGGAGCCCGGACGCCCGTACGACCGCCCTGGCCCGCCC
>NZ_JBSGZP010000218.1:0-10579 GCF_053611065.1 Streptomyces sp. NPDC054840 | reverse complement strand
CTCCTCCCGGCCCCCTGAGCTCCGGCTCGGGGGCCGGTGGCGTGTCCGGGGGCGGGCGCACCCCGGCCGGAGGGCGGCGCGGCGGTGCGAAGCCGCGGGGCGCTCCGGAGCCGGCGGCGCGCCTCAGGAAGGGGTGGGGGCCGGGCGGACCAGTTCGCCCAGGGTCGGCACCGACTCCGGCCGGGAGCGGACCGCGTCCGTGCACTCCCACGCCCGCGGCGGATCCGCGTCCGGCCCGCCCAGGATCACCGGGCCCGGGGTCGCCTTCAGGGCCTCGCTGCCCGCCAGAGTGCACACGATCTGCGAGAGCGCCACCGGCGGCAGGTCCTCCGGCTTGCGGCTGAGCCGCACCGTGCCCGCCGGGTCGCCCGGCCGGGGCGCTCCCGCCGACAGCCCGACCGGGACCTCGCTCGTGAAACCGGCGTCCCGTTCCTCCGTGGTCGGCGTCCGCTCCAGCGCTTCCAGCAGCGCCTGCGCGACCATCGCCAGCGGGTCCCGTACGACCTTCTTCTCGGGCACCGGAACCACTCGTTCCACACCCACCAGCTGTGATCCGCAGACCAGTTCCACCGTGGCCCGGAAGCCCTGCACCCCGCTCGGCTGCTCCTGCGTGTCGCAGGACACCCGCGACGGCGCCGCGCCCACGTCCACCGGCACGGTCGTCGCCCGGATCCCGCAGGCCGACGTCGCCAGCAACGCGACCGCGACGAACGGAACCAGCACCACCGGTACCACCGGCAGAGCCCTACGCATCCTCGTCACCCGCGATCACCTTTCCCACGTCCACCGGCAGCCGCAGCGTGAACAGGGCTCCACCCCCCGCCACGTTGGCGGCGCTGATGTCGCCGCCGTGGATGTGCGCGTTCTCCATGGCGATCGACAGGCCGAGCCCGCTGCCGTCCGACTTCGGCCGTGACGCGCTCGCCTTGTAGAACCGGTCGAAGACGTGCGGCAGGACCTCCTCGGGAATGCCCGGACCGTTGTCCTGCACCGCGATCACCAGCCACTCCCCCTCCACCGTCACGGACACCCGTACCGGCGAGCCGCCGTGCTTGAGCGCGTTGCCGATGAGGTTGGCGAGGATGACATCGAGGCGGCGCGGGTCGAGGCGGACCACGATGCCCCGTTCGGCGTCGAGTTCGACCGCGTCGAGCCAGGCCCGGGCGTCGATGCAGGCCGTGACCTGGTCGGCGACGTTCACGTCGTCCAGCACCAGCCGGGCCGTACCCGCGTCGAAGCGGGTGACCTCCATCAGGTTCTCCACCAGGTCGTTGAGGCGGCGCGTCTCGCTGACGACGAGCGCCACGGCCGGTGCGATCATCGGATCGAGGTCGTCGACCTCCTCCTCCAGCACCTCGGCCACCGCGGTCAGCGCGGTCAGCGGCGTCCGCAGCTCGTGCGACATGTCCGCGACGAAGCGCCGGCTCGACTCCTCCCGCGCGCTCATGTCGGCGACCTTCTTCTCCAGCGCCTCGGCCGTCTTGTTGAAGGTGTGCGACAGGTCGGCGAGTTCGTCGGTGCCCGACACGTCGAGGCGGTGGTCCAGCTCGCCCTCCCCGAGCCGCCGCGCCGCGTCCCCGAGCCGCTGCACGGGCTTGAGCACGGTACGGGCCGCGGCCTGCGCGAGCAGGGCGGAGCCGAGCAGTGCGAGACAGGTGGCGATGGTCAGCGACCAGCCGAGTGCGTTCAGGTCGTCCCGCTCCTGCGCGAGGGACTTGTACATGTAGCCGGTGAGGCCACCGCCCACGATCCGCGTCCCGCCGACCAGGTACGGATTGCCGTGCGGCTTCGTCCGCTGCCAGTAGACGTGGTACTCGGAGTCGTTCGCGGCGGTGGTCTTCTGCCGGTCGTTCACCGCGTTCTGCAGGGACTTCGGTACGTTGGCCAGCCCGAAGGAGTCGGGCCCCGCCGCGCCGAAGATCTGCCGGTTGTCCTTGCCCACCTGCACCAGCAGCACGCTGTATCCGGGGCTGCTGCCCGCCATCAGTTCGGCGGTGCGCTGCAGCTCCTCGGAGGTGGGATCGGCGGGCAGCGCGGCGGCCCGGTTCTGCATCTCCTGCCGGAAGTCGCCGAGGGCCGCGTCCTGGACGCGGGTGAGGACGGCCTCGCGGTTCAGCCAGTAGGCGATGCCGGAGGCCGAGACCGCGGCCGTGAGCGCGACCAGACAGAAAACCATGAGGAGCCGCAGCCGCAGGCTGGTCCAGCGCCGGCCCGCGAGCAACGACCGGATCACTGCGGGGAGTCCAGGCGGTAGCCCACACCCCGGACGGTACGGATCAGGGTGGGCGACGACGGCACGTCCTCGACCTTGGCGCGCAGCCGCTGCACGCAGGCGTCGACGAGCCGCGAGTCACCGAGGTAGTCGTGCTCCCAGACCAGCCGCAGCAGCTGCTGGCGGGAGAGCGCCTGCCCGGGCCGGCGGCTCAGTTCGAGCAGCAGCCGCAGCTCGGTCGGCGTGAGCTGCAGGTCCTCGCCGTTCTTGGTCACGGTCATGGCGGCCCTGTCGATGACCAGGGAGCCGAAGCTCGCCGAATCGCTCGACTCGCGCTCGCCGCGGCGCAGTACGGCCCGGATCCGGGCGTCGAGAACCCGGCCCTGGACGGGCTTGACCACATAGTCGTCGGCTCCCGACTCGAGCCCGACGACGACATCGATGTCGTCGCTGCGCGCGGTGAGCAGGATGATCGGCAGCTGGTCGGTGCGGCGGATCCGCCGGCACACCTCGAAGCCGTCGATCCCGGGCAGCATCACGTCCAGCACGATCAGGTCCGGCCGCTGCTCGCGCAGCAGTTTCAGGCCGTCCTCGCCCGTCGCCGCGGTGGCCACACGGTGGCCCTGGCGAGACAGCGAGAGTTCGAGGGCCGTGCGGATGGCGTCGTCGTCCTCGATCAGCAACAGGAAAGGCACGGGCTCATTCTGACCCATCGGCCGTCGGGAGTTCGACCGTCGCGCGTCGTGATCCTGTCGGGGTCCTGTCAGAAGTCGCTGTGACACGGCTGTGACAGTCGACGGACACCCCGGTTAAGTCGGCGGGGCAATCTCTTCATCAACGCACAACGGACCGAAGCAGACACACTCCACGACGGGGGGCGCGAGATGAACACGCTGCACAGCACCACCACCAGCGCGGTTGTCACGCGGCTGCACGATGTGAACCGCCGGGCGGGTGTCCGTACGGTGGCGGTCGCCCGTCCCCGGCCGACCCACGTCGTAGCCATTGACGCAAACCAGTACCAGGCGGTTCCCGCCGCCGAGCGGACTCCTTCCTCCCTCTCGGAGGCGGAGTTCACGGCATACGTCCAGGAGCGGCGTACCGCCCTGTACGCGACGGCCTTCCACCTCACCGGTGACCGGTACGAGGCCGAGGACCTGCTGCAGAGCGCGCTGTTCTCCACGTACCGCGCCTGGGACCGGATCAGCGACAAGGCGGCCGTCGGCGGCTACCTGCGCCGCACGATGACGAACCTGCACATCAGCGCGTGGCGTCGGCGGAAGCTGAACGAGTACCCGACGGAGGAGCTGCCGGAGACCGCCTCCGACACGGACGCGATGCGCGGTACGGAGCTGCGCGCCGTGCTGTGGCAGGCCCTGACCCGTATCCCGGAGCCGCAGCGCACGATGCTGGTGCTCCGCTACTACGAGGGCCGCACGGACCCGGAGATCGCGGAGATCCTCGGCATCAGCGTCGGCACGGTGAAGTCGAGCATCTGGCGCTCGCTGCGCCGCCTGCGGGAGGACGAGGCGCTCAGCTTCGGCCGTGACGAGGCCGAGTCCTTCGAGGAGCTCGTCGCGTAACGCGGCACACACAGAAGCCATCGGGCCAGGGGGCCCGTCCTACGGGGGTGGGGCGGGGGCCGCGGGGGGAAGAGGCGGGATCGAGCGGACGGGGGTCCGCCTGATCCCGCCTTTTCACATGTCCGGTGCGCCGCGGGCGGGCCGCGCGGGCGGCCGGGTCACAGGCGCTTGGCGCTCCGCAGGGCGGCGGCGTAGTAGCCGTTGCCGTCGAGGCGGGAGGCACCGCCCTTGTCACCGATGGTGGGCCCGTTGGCCTCTTCACGGCTCGAAATGAAGATCTTGTGCCCGTCGGTGTCGTTGCCGAGGTACATGCCGGTGTGGTCGAGACGGTCGCCGGTGCGCCCGTCGAGCTTGAAGAACACCAGGTCGCCCGGCTGGAGGACGTCGACGGAGGCCGGCCGGTCCCCCGGGCCGACGCCCTTGAGGGCCAGGATGTCCACGCCGGCCTTCGAGCGGGCCATTCCGTTGGCGGTGCGCGGCAGTCCGTTGCCCGCGGTGTCGGAGGCCATCAGAGGGAAGCGGCCGCGGTAGCCGAAGACCGTGCGGATGAAGCCGGAGCAGTCCATGGCCCGGTGCTTGGCCTTCTCCGGCCGTTCCGTGGTGCCGTTGCGGAAGGTGTACGGGATGCCGAGGTAGTCGTAGAAGTCCGACTGCTCCAGGCGGAGGTCGTTGCCCGCGGAGCCGTTCGGGTTGAGCGGGCCGAAGGCCGCGTCGCCCGCGTACTGGACGCCGGCGGCGTCCTTCTTGACCGGTGCCTGGTCCCCGTACTGGAAGGCGATGGCGAAGAGGTCGTCCTCCTCGCTCCCGTAGTACTTCTTGAACCAGTCCCGGAACCACTGCTCGCGCTCCGCGCCGTTGCGCCAGCTCTCCGGCAGCAGGCGGACCCAGGTCTCGGTGACGACGCGGGTGCCGGTGGTGGCCGGCTCGGTGAAGGTACGGCTCTTGCCGGTGAGCGACGCGGTGCGCGCACCGTCCGTGAAGGTGGCGAGGACGGCGCCGTCCGCGCCGCGCAGGACCGAGCGCTCCGGGTTCTTGAGCCGTTCCCACGTCTGGGCACCTTCCTGGCCACCGGCCTGGTGCGCCTGATCGGTGACGCGCAGCACCGCCGGGGCCTTGGCCTGTTCCTCCTTGCGCAGCTCGTAGGTGAAGTACGCGCTGCCGGCCAGCAGGAGCGCCACGACGACGGCGTGCAGGACGGGGTGGGTGCGGCGGGTGGGTCTGGCGGTCATCGGTTGCTCCGGGCGGTGCGGGTGGTCGGGCCGGCGTCGGTCAGGCGTGCGGCAGGAAGCCGAGCAGGATGCCCGAGGTCAGGACGACGTACGTCATGAGGGTCGCGGAGCCGGTGGCGAGCAGCGTGGCGCCCTTGGGCTGGCGGACGAGCTGGTAGGCGATCAGTCCGGGGACGATGAAGCCGAGGGTCTGGTTCGCGTACAGCAGGGGGAACTTCATCTGGAGCACGATCACCACCGTGGCCTGGAGGAGGACTCCGATGAGGACGACGGCCGCGAACAGGCGCTTGCCGTAGAGGATGACGAACTTCTGGGTGACGAGGGTGAGCGCGTACGTCAGGGCGGTGATGCCGACGACGAGCGCGGCGCGCTGCAGGTCCTCGATGAGGGTGAGCGCGAGCCAGCCGGGGGTGATCATGCCGCCGGGCGAGAGGTTCGTCGTCAGGTAGCAGAGCAGGGAGAACAGCAGGCCCAGCGCGATGCCGATCGCGGCGATCTCGGGGGTGAGGACTGCGGGGATCAACGGGGTTCTCCTGGGCTCTGCCACTGCTGGTTCGGGTGGGGCTCGTACGGGTGGGGCGGCCAGGGCTGCTGCGGCGGGTGGACGTACTGCCGCGGCACGGGGGGCTGCGCGAACCGGGCCTCCTGGGCGGCGGTGAGGTCGGCGTACGGGTCGAGGTGCGGCACGTACAGCGGCTGCGCGGCCTGCCGGGGTACGGGGGGCTCACGGTCCGGGGCCGCTCCGTAGGACTCCGCCCGGCCTGGCTCGTCGGGCCGGTCGGGCTCGTCCTCGAAGCCGGGGAGTTCAGCCAGGTGTTCCAGGAGGATCTCGCCCTGGCCGTGGATGTTGCCGATGGCGACCAGCGAGGAGCTCTCGCCCAGGTGGCCGAGCAGCTCGTTCATGAACTCCTCGCCGTCGCGCTGGTCGCCGCCGAGGTCGACGGCGCGCCCGCGCCACTCGGCCGGGATCGCGTCGATGGCGCTCTTGGCCGGGTGCCCGATGACGAAGACCTTGTCGGGCATCAGGTCGGGGACGATCGCGCCCATCTGGCCGTTGCGCTCGACCCGGTCGGGGCGGCAGTTGATCACGACGTTGAGGGGGCGGTCGACGGCGCCGAGGTCGAGGAGCTGGTTGATGTTCATCAGCGTGGACTCGGGGTCGTTCGCGGCGAAGACGTTGGCGAAGCGGACCCGCTTGCCGCCGGGGGCCACGTACCTCTCGACGGAGAGCACGCCGGGGTCGGGCGGGGCGTCGTACATGCCCTGGAGGGCGGTCTCGCGGTCGATGCCGAGGAGCTCGGCGACGGTGAGCGCGATGGCGACGTTCTCCTTGAACGTGAACCAGCTGAAGCCGCGCAGCTCGTCGTCGCTGACCGTGTCGGGGTCGGCGTAGACGAGGGTGCAGTTCCGCGCGTCGGCCTCCTCCTGGAGCACGTGGAAGCGCTCCTGCTCGGCGGTGACACAGATTCCGCCGTGCGGCATCGAGCGCGACAGGGAGCGTGCGATGTCGTCGAGGGTGGGGCCCATCTCGGCCACGTGGTCCTCGCGGACATTGCACAGCACGCCGATGGTCGACTGGATCAGCTTCGACTGGTTGATCTCCTGGAGTGCCGGCATGACCGCCATGCACTCCATGACCAGCGCGTGCGGCCGGTAGGCGGCGGCGCGCCGGACGATGCCGATCTGTTCGACGACGTTGGCGATACCGAACTTCCGGTGGACGGGTTCCTCGGTGGCGTCCGGGTGGATGAAGCGGGCCGCGGTTCCCGTGGTCTTGGCGACCGTCACCAGCCCGCCGCCGCGCAGGGCTCCCGCGCACAGCCGGGTGATGGAGCTCTTGCCGCGGATGCCGTTGACGAGCACCCGGTTCGGTATCTGCGCCAGGTTGGCGTAGTGCCGGCGCTGCTCGACCACGCCCGCGACGAGCATGACCAGGCAGCTGAAGAGCAGCACGCAGTAGAGGAAGAGCACGCTGGATCAGTTCCTTCCGGCCGGGGTGGCAGGGCCGGGCGTCCGACCGGGGGCGCCGCCGGCGGTGTCCCGCTTGCGCTGCGCCGACAGCCGCAGACGGATGACTTCGAGGCTGCGGGCGACGGCGCCGACCTCGTCGTGGTGGGTCGGGTAGACGACGGTGCGGCGGTCGCCGTCGGCCAGGGCCTCCGCACGGCCGGCGAGGTCGCGCAGCGGGCGCACCACGATGATGTGCATCCAGCCGAGGCAGGCCGCGGCGCCCGTGAGGCCGAGCAGTCCGGCCAGGACGGTGCGGTTCTGCGCGGTGTACGCGGGGATCTCCAGGCCCTTGGCCGGCTGCCAGGTGACGACGGTCCAGTCCAGGGACTGGGCCACGCCGCCACCGGTCATCGGCGCCGCGGCGGCGATGGAGAGGCCGCCGTCACGGAGCAGGGCGCTCTTGGCGCGCGGGCTCTTCTCGGCCTTGCCGTTCGCGCCGCTCTTCTCGTTCGCGGCGCTCACCAGGGCGTCGAGCCCGGCGTCCGACAGCGATGAGAAGGCCAGGTAGCCGTTGTTGCCGCCGATCACCCGGTGCCCGGCGTCGACGACGCGGACCTCGCCCAGGCCGGGCCGCTTGAGCATGGCGTTGAGGAGGTCGATGCGCAGCTCGCCGACCACGGCGGCGCCGGGCAGGCCGGGTGCCTCGGCGTACTCGGTTACGACCGGTCGGTTGCCGCTGTCGACGAGGGTCACCGGCTGTTTCGAGGGGCCCTTGCCGGCGGGATGGTGGGGCTTGCCGCCGGTACGGGCGAGGACGGTGCCGTCGGCGTGCAGGACGTAGAGGGATGCGTAGCGTCCGTGCTGGTCACGGGTGCGCTCCAGCAGCTCGGTCAGCTCGTCGGGGGTGTTCTTGCCGCTGATGACGGAGGCGACGGAGGTGAGGTCTGCGTGTCCTTCGTTGAGGGCGCGGCGTACCCGGTCGGCGAGGGTGTCGGTACGTTCGCGCTGGTCGTCGACGATCGTGCTGGGCACAGCGACGGAGGCCCCGGCGCGGTTGAGCGTCAGCAGCAGGGGCGCCGACCACACCAGCAGCAGGATCGCGCACACCGCGAGGAGGGCGCGGGTCCCGATCCGGGCGCGGCGGCCGCCGCGTGGGCGCCCGGTTTCCGCCGCGGGTTCGCCGAGGAGCTGTCGGCGCAGCCGGTCGAGGGCGGCGCCGATGCGGGCGGCCTCGCCGTACTTGGGCAGGGTGACGGGCCGGTTCAGGTCGCCGCGGCCGATGCGGCGGCTTTCCAGGAACAGCTGGAGCAGCGGGCGCTGGACGGTGGTCACGAGCAGGGCCACGGCCAGTGCGCCGAGCACCAGCAGGGCGGCGGACGCGGCGATCCAGAAGAAGGAGTCGACGGCGGCGGAACGCTCCTCGGCGACGCCGACGAACGAGACGACGGTGAGGCCGAGGGCGGTCGCGTCGGTCCCCACGCCGGGCTGCGAACCGGTGAGCTTCGCGTAGCCGGCCACGGAGCGGTGGCCGTCCCTGACGTCCCCGAGCAGGCTGCCGCTGACGCCGGCGAAGCCGCCGGAGCCGGGCTCCTTGGCCTGGAGGGGGTGCCGTTCGGCCTTCTGGGCGACGGTCTTCGCGAACTTCGCGAGCTGCTTCTTCTCCTGCCCGGACCCACCGACGCCGTCGCTGCCCAGGACCTGGCCGGAGGAGTCGAGGACGGCGATGGCGCGGGACCTGCCCAGGCTGATGCCCGGGACCTTCAGGCTGCTGGAGGCGACCAGGAGCTGCTGGGGGCGGTCGGGCCAGGACAGCAGGGCGAGGGTGAGCAGGCGGGTCTCGCCGTTCTCCAGCCGGACCATGCGGGGGGCGAGGCCGGACTCCCCGTCGAGGGCGGTCAGGTCGAGGGCGGTCAGCGGGAGGTTCTCCCCGCGCTGCGCCTCCAGTCGGCCCGACTTGATCTCGATCACGGCCGTGCCGCGCCACTTCTGGTAGACGCTGCCGAGCTTGTCGAGCACGGAGTCGGGCGAGACCGGTTCGCCGGAGCTGAACAGGGAGGCGGTCCTGCCGATGTCCGTGATGCTCTCGTCCAGGGAGGCGCGCAGGGCGATGGCGCCGTCCTCCGCGAAGTACTGCTGGGAGGTGAGAACGGCCGGCGGTACGGTCTCCCTGCCCACGTGACCGAGTTGGAACGCGGTGAGGGCGGCGAGCGCCAGCAGCAGGGCCGACAGGGCCGCGATGGGCGGCCGGATGCCACCCAGGAGCGACATGTCGGCCCGACGGCGGGTCCGGTGCCGCCGCTTCGGTCGCAACGCGGCCAACGCGGGCTCCTCTTCGTTCTGTCCTGGAGCCGGTGCGGCCTAGGGGATGTGATGATCTGGGCTTGCGGTGGGCGCGGGGAGGGCCGCGGCGCGTCCGGTCAGCGCGGGCCGGTCCGCCGACGGGTCCCGGTCATGAGGGCGGGCGGCCGGAGCGAGGAGCGGAGGGACGAAAAGCGGAGGGCATCACTCCGCTATTTTCGTATGACTATGAGCGCTCCACGGACCAGGCGGATAACGATCGCGGTTCTGTGCGGCACCTTCATCGCCTTTTGTGTCGTTTTGCTGCTTTGGGTGGCGAGCTCGGTGAGCGCACCGCCGGCCCGCCCGGCCGGACCCGCTCCCCAGCGCGCCGCCGGCACCGACCTGGAGCAGCGGATCGCCCGATTCACCGCCGGCTTCGGCGCGGGCGGCGGGTACCGCACCCCCACCGACCAGGAACGACTCGCGTTCACCAGGGCGTTCGCCCACCTGCTCGACGGAGATCCGGAATCGGCGCGGACCGGCCTGTCCGAGATCGACTTCACCCTCCGCACCGTCACGGACGCCACCACCGGACGCCGGTACGCCGAGGTGGCGGACGCGGTGAGTGAATCGGGCCACACCAGCCGCGGCTGGGGCCGGGTGTACGTCGACCTGGAGGGGCCCGCACGCTGGTCGGTCCAGGTCCCCCACCCGGTCGCCGACGCCCGTACCGAACTCCTGGGGGCACGGGTGCTGCGCGGCGCGCCGGGAGGGGTGCTCGTGCTCGCGGGGGCCCGCCGGGATGCGGGCGAGGACGGGGCGGCGGACGTGGCGCACCGGGACGACTCGGTCTTCCACGGGGTGGTGGAGGAGCTGGCCCGCAGGAACCTGCCGGGCGTCCAGCTGCACGGGTTCGCCGACGAGTCGTTCCGCGGGCGCGACGCCGTGGTCTCCACCGGAGCCGGCGACAGCGCCGTCGCGGACGCCGAACGGCTGACCGCCGCGCTGCGGCGCGACGGCCTGGAGGTCTGTACGGCGTACTCCACGCGCTGCAAGCTCGCCGGCCGGGAGAACGAACAGGGCAGGACCGCCGCCGACCGGCGGTCCCGCTTCCTTCACGTCGAGCTCAACAAGACGCTCCGCGGCGACGACCACGGCCTCGACCGGGCCGCGGCCGCGCTCACCACCCTCACCGAGCGCTGGTCCCGCCTCTGAGGGATTCCGGCGGCTAAGGGCTGTCCCGTAATCCCCGGTGGATCAGCGCACGGCGTCGGATGCGGTGCATCGCAAGGCGGAGGGGCGCCCCCATACTGGGCGTATTCGGG
>NZ_JBSGZP010000217.1:0-10625 GCF_053611065.1 Streptomyces sp. NPDC054840 | reverse complement strand
ACCGGGCCCGACGTCGACAGGTGGAGCGTCAGCCGGACAGTCGCACCGGCATGATCAGGTACTTGTAGGCCTCGTCCGCCTCCGCGTCGATCGCCGGGCGGCCGCTGAGCAGCGCCGGCTTGGTCGACGTGGTGAAGCTGAGCTGGGCCACCGGGGAGGCGATCGCGCTCAGGCCGTCTAGCAGGAAGGTCGGGTTGAAGGCGATCGAGATGTCGTCGCCGTCCAGCTGGGCGTCGACCCTTTCCACAGCCTGTGCGTCGTCGGAGGAGCCGGCCTCCAGGATCAGCACGCCCTTCTCGAAGCTGAGGCGGACCGGGGTGTTGCGCTCGGCCACCAGGGCCACGCGCTTGACGGCCTCGACGAAGGGCGCGGTCTCGATCACGGCGATCGAGTTGAACTCCGTCGGGAACAGCGTCCGGTACTTGGGCAGGTCGCCTTCGAGCAGCCGGGTGGTGGTGCGGCGCCCGGCGCCCTCGAAACCGATCAGACCCTCGCCCGCGCCGGAGCCGGACAGCGCCAGGGTGACGGTGTCACCGCTGGTCAGCGAGTTGGCGATCTCCTGGAGCGTCTTGGCGGGCACCAGGGCCACCGCCGACGCCTCAGGGTTCTCCGGCTTCCACAGGAACTCGCGGACCGCGAAGCGGTAGCGGTCGGTGGAGGCCAGGGTGACGCGGTCGCCCTCGATCTCGATACGGACACCGGTCAGTACCGGCAGCGTGTCGTCACGGCCCGCGGCGGTGGCCACCTGCTTGGCGGCCGAGGCGAAGACCTCGCCGGCGACGGTGCCGGTCGCGGTCGGCATCTGCGGTAGTGCCGGGTACTCCTCCACAGGCAGGGTGTGGAGTGTGAATCGGGAGGAGCCGCAGACCACGGTCGCCCGTACACCGTCTGTGGAAATCTCCACCGGGCGGTTGGGGAGGGCGCGGCAGATGTCGGCGAGCAGCCGGCCGGAGACGAGGACGGTGCCGTCCTCCTCGACGTCCGCCTCGACCGAGACCCGGGCCGAGACCTCGTAGTCGAAGCCGGACAGGCTCAGGGTGCCCTCCCCGGCCTTCAGCAGCAGCCCCGCGAGAACGGGCACCGGCGGCCGGGCCGGGAGGCTACGGGCCGCCCAGGCCACCGCCTCCGCGAGTACGTCGCGCTCCACCCGGATCTTCACCGGAACCGCCTCCTGCTGTTGCTCGCTCGTCTGCCGGCCTTCGTCGTCGGCTCGTCGATGCCTCGACCGATGCCGGGGACCAGTCTGACGTACGGCGCCGACACTCGGTGCGGCCGGCGGTCAAGTCGGGAGCGAGGCGTCGGGGCGGGCGATCGACGAGTTGTGCACAGGACCCGCTTGAAAACCGAAACCGGCCTAACTCTCTATGGGGGTAGTAGTAGGGCCTGTGGAAACGGTGGATAAGCCCGTTCTCGCAGGTCAACCCCGGTTTTTTATCCACCGACCCTGTGGGTGACACCGGTGGACAACCCCGTGTCCCTGTGGAGAACGAAAAGTTCTGCACAGGCTGTCCCCAGGGGACCCCGATTACTCCACAGGTGTGTCCCCAGCTTTCCCCCGGTACTCCACAACCCAAACGTCTACATCCGTGTGACCGCTTTCACTCCGGGCGGTGAGAGGGGGTGGTGTGTTGCCGAACAGTGGACAAGGGTGTGGAGAAGACCTCGCATCCTGTGCACAGGACGTGGAAACCTGTGGGCCGACGGTGGACAACGCCGTGGACAGGGCTGTGGACGAAAAATTTGTCCACAGCCTGTGGATAGTGTTTGTGCACAATTCCACAGGCAGCTGACCTGCTCTGATGGAGTCTCACCCCGCATGCCTGTGGACAGATTGTGGGTGACGCGGCCCGTCCCCAGGGTGTGGACGGAAGAAAGTCCCCCAATCTGTGGATGAGTTGCTCCGGCGGGGGCGTATTCGAACAGGTCAGGGGCGCGCGAACGAAGAAGGGCGCCCCCGTTGTGGACCGGGAGCGCCCTCTGGATGCGTGTGAAGGGGCCCTGAAGCGGCCCCCGAACCGGATGCGGCCGGGTGTCGGGAGCCGAGCTTCAGGCGTTCTTGATGCGGTTCGTGAGCTCGGTCACCTGGTTGTAGATGGAGCGGCGCTCGGCCATCAGGGCGCGGATCTTGCGGTCCGCGTGCATGACGGTCGTGTGGTCGCGGCCGCCGAACTGGGCCCCGATCTTGGGCAGTGAGAGGTCGGTGAGCTCCCGGCACAGGTACATGGCGATCTGCCGGGCGGTGACCAGGACCCGGCTGCGCGAGGAGCCGCACAGGTCGTCCACGGTCAGGCCGAAGTAGTCGGCGGTGGCCGCCATGATGTCGGAGGCCGTGATCTCCGGAGCGCTGTCCTCGCCGCCCGGGATCAGGTTCTTCAGCACGTCCTCGGTGAGGCCCAGGTCGACCGGCTGCCGGTTGAGGCTCGCGAAGGCCGTGACCCGGATCAGCGCCCCCTCCAGCTCGCGGATGTTGCGCGAGATGCGGGAGGCGATGAACTCCAGTACCTCCGGAGGGGCGTTGAGCTGCTCCTGGACGGCCTTCTTGCGCAGGATCGCGATACGGGTCTCCAGCTCGGGCGGCTGGACGTCCGTGATCAGGCCCCACTCGAAGCGGTTGCGGAGCCTGTCCTCCAGGGTGACCAGCTGCTTGGGCGGCCGGTCGGAGGAGAGCACGATCTGCTTGTTGGCGTTGTGGAGCGTGTTGAAGGTGTGGAAGAACTCCTCCTGCGTCGACTCCTTGCTCGCGAGGAACTGGATGTCGTCGACGAGCAGGATGTCCATCTCGCGGTAGCGCTTGCGGAACGCGTCGCCCTTGCCGTCGCGGATCGAGTTGATGAACTCGTTGGTGAACTCCTCGGAGCTCACGTACCGCACCCGGGTGCCGGGGTAGAGGCTCCGCGCGTAGTGCCCGATGGCGTGCAGCAGATGCGTCTTGCCGAGGCCCGACTCCCCATAGACGAAGAGGGGGTTGTAGGCCTTCGCGGGCGCCTCGGCGACGGCCACCGCGGCGGCGTGCGCGAAACGGTTGGACGCGCCGATGACGAAGGTGTCGAAGAGGTACTTGGGGTTCAGCCGCGCGGTCGGCTCCAGCGGGCCGGAGGTGGAGCCGCCGGACGGGGACGGCGCCGAGGGCCGGCCGGGGGCCTGGCGCGGCGCCGGCTGCTCGTACTGCTGGGGCTCGTACTGATGGGATTGGTGCTGCTGGGGCTCGTACGGGGACTGCTCGTACTTCTGCTGCTCGTAGGAGCCCTGGTCGTAGCCGGAGGGTTCGGGCTGCTGCCGGTAGCCCGGTTGCGGGGAGGCGTACGGGTCGCGCTCGGGGAAACCGCCGAGGCGCGGCTGCTGCCAGCCGTAGTCGTCCTGCTGACCGCCGCGGGGCCAGGCGCCGGGCTCGGGGCGCTGCTGCTGGTAGTCCGGGTAGGCCGGGCGAGCCGTGGGGAGCTGATCGTCGCCCGGGCCGCCGGGGCGCTGGCCGCCGTACGGCTCGTACCCGCCCTGCTGCTGGACCGGCGGGGCGGGGGGCGCGGGCTCGCCGGCGGAGTCGTCCACGGTGATGGCGATCCGGATGGGGCGGCCGCACTCACGGCTGAGCGCGTCACTGATCAGCGGGGCGAGGCGGCCTTCGAGGACGCGCTTGCCCCATTCATTGGGGACGGCCAGCAGTGCGGTGTCGGCGACGAGTGCCAGGGGCTGACACCGCTCGACCCACTGCTTGTCCTTGGGCTCGATCCCCGGCTGTCCCTCCCCGAGGAGCTTCTCGAGCACCCTTGGCCACACTGCGGCAAGATCGGCAGGTACGTCAGCCACAGAGCACGCTCTCTCACGGGGGTCCCACGAATGTGTGGTTCTTTGGGACGGTCGGGACAAAAAATCCGGGGTCGGACAACGGTAGTCAGGCCAGCGGGTACGGTTCAAGTCGTTGTCCACAGCCTGTGCACAGTGTGAGGCCACGTCGGCTCGGTTTGACCGGATGGCGTAGCCGCGCGTACCGTAACGAGGTCGAGTTGTCGATGGCTGCTGCCGCCTGCCTACCGATGGGCGAAGGTCACTAATAGTGATCGTTTAGCGGTGCCACTCGGGCGAACACGCGAGTTTCCTCGTGGGCGCACGGTGACAGCCAGGCGATGTCCCGCCACAACGATTCATTCTCTGGAGCCCCCGAGTGAGCAAGCGCACCTTCCAGCCGAACAACCGCCGTCGTGCCAAGACCCACGGCTTCCGCCTGCGGATGCGTACCCGTGCCGGTCGCGCGATCCTCGCGAACCGTCGTGGCAAGGGCCGCGCCGCCCTTTCCGCGTAACCACACGCAGGTCGTGACGTCGTGCTGTCTCCCGAGAATCGGCTGAGGCGGCGCGAGGACTTCGCGAGCGCGGTACGCCGAGGTCGTCGGGCTGGTCGCCCGCTCCTCGTCGTCCATCTACGTACAAGCGGTGCAACGGACCCGCACGAGTCGGGGGAGATCGATCCCTCGTCGCGTGCGGGTTTCGTCGTCAGCAAGGCTGTCGGCAACGCCGTCGTACGTAACCGGGTCAAGCGCCGTCTGCGCCATCTGGTCCGCGAGCGGCTGTCTCAGCTGCCCGCCGGTAGCCTGGTGGTGGTACGCGCGTTGCCCGGAGCGGGTGATGCCGGCCCCGACGAGCTGGCCCGGGACCTGGATGCCGCTCTGGTGCGGCTCCTGGGAGGCGTGGCTCGATGAAGTACCCGCTGCTCGCTTTGATCAAGCTGTACCAGTGGACGATCAGTCCGCTGCTCGGCCCGGTGTGCCGCTACTACCCGTCGTGTTCGCACTACGGGTACACGGCCATCGACCGGCATGGTGCGGTGAAGGGGACGGCCCTGACCGCCTGGCGGATCCTGCGGTGCAATCCGTGGTCCCCGGGTGGCGTGGACCATGTCCCACCCCGTAAACGCCCGCGTTGGCACGAGCAGCTGCGCAGTGCGTTGCGTAGATCTCGCAATGCTCAAGGAGCCTGATTAGTGGACACGATTGCCAGTCTGTTCAGCTTTATCACTTACCCCGTCTCGTGGATCATCGTCCAGTTCCACTCGCTGTACGGGGCGATCTTCGGTGAGTCGAGTGGGTTGGCCTGGGGCCTGTCCATCGTGTCCCTAGTGATCTTGATCCGTATCTGTCTGATCCCGCTCTTCGTGAAGCAGATCAAGGCAACCCGGGGTATGCAGGCGCTCCAGCCGAAGATGAAGGCGATCCAGGAGCGCTACAAGAACGACAAGCAGCGTCAGTCCGAAGAGATGATGAAGCTGTACAAGGAGACGGGTACCAACCCGCTCTCCTCGTGCCTGCCCATCCTGGCGCAGTCCCCGTTCTTCTTCGCCCTGTACCACGTCCTGTCGAACATCGCCGATGGCAAGCCGGTCGGCGCGATGGACCAGCAGCTGGTCGACAGCGCCCGTGCGGCCAAGATCTTCGGTGCGCCGATCGCCGCGAAGTTCATGGACAGCCCGGAGAAGGTGGCCGCTCTCGGCGCCACCCTGACGGACGTCCGGATCGTCACCGCCGTCATGATCATCATGATGTCGCTGTCGCAGTTCTACACCCAGCGTCAGCTGATGCAGAAGAACGTCGACCTTTCGGTCAAGACGCCGTTCATGCAGCAGCAGAAGATGCTGATGTACATCTTCCCGGTGATCTTCGCGGTCATGGGCATCAACTTCCCCGTCGGTGTTCTCGTCTACTGGCTGACCACGAACGTGTGGACCATGGGTCAGCAGATGTACGTGATCAACCAGAATCCGACGCCGGGCAGCAAGGCGCAGGATCAGTACCTGAACCGCCTGCTGAAGCAGATCAGCTCGCACGGTGAGCTCAAGGGCCGGGGCAGGAAGCGGGTCGTCTCGGCGATCGTCGCCAAGGGCCCGGACCGCAACGACAACGAGCGCAAGTTCATCGCCGCCCTCACCAAGCAGGGCATGGCCGCCCAGCCCGACGGCTCCGTGATCAAGAGTGTCGAGGCCACGGCAGACTCGGATGCGGCGAGCGGCGGTGCCGCGAAGCGGCAGCAGCCGAAGCGCCAGTCGAAGTCGCAGCGTCAGACCCCCAGCAAGCCCGCTCCCAAGAAGTAAGAAGGAGTCCCTCCCGTGACGGAAGGCACCACCACCGCCGCCGCTGAGAGTGGCGACACCCTGACCCGCCTCGAGCAGGAGGGTGAGATCGCGGCCGACTACCTCGAGGGTCTGCTGGACATCGCCGACCTGGACGGCGACATCGACATGGACGTCGAGGCCGATCGGGCCGCGGTGTCGATCGTCAGTGACGCGGGCGGCCGTGATCTGCAGAAGCTCGTGGGCCGCGACGGTGAGGTCCTGGAGGCTCTGCAGGAGCTGACCCGCCTCGCCGTGCACCGGGAGACCGGGGACCGCAGCCGGCTGATGCTGGACATCGCCGGGTTCCGGGCGAAGAAGCGCGAGGAGCTGGCGGCGCTGGGCGCCCAGGCGGCGGCGGACGTGAAGGCGTCCGGTGAGCCGCTGAAGTTGGCTCCGATGACCCCGTTCGAGCGGAAGGTCGTCCACGACGCCGTGGCGGCCGCCGGTCTGCGCAGCGAGTCGGAGGGCGAGGAGCCGCAGCGCTTCGTCGTTGTGCTCCCGGCCTGATCGTCGGCGCGAGTTGTTCGGCCCCGTCTGTGTCGCAGGCGGGGCCGATGTTTGTCAGCCTGGCCTGACAGGTGAACGACGCCTCATCTTGAAGACGTGGTTTTTTCAGAACCATGCGGTACGGAAGGACGGTCCCCGTGACGGAGGCAGCTGAGCTTCCCCCGGCGCCTGAAGAGGCGCGCGCGGTGTTCGGTGAGTTTTTCCCGGAAGCTGTGCGGTACGCGGAGCTGCTGGCGGACGCAGGAGTCAAGCGGGGCCTGATCGGGCCGCGTGAGGTGCCGCGCCTGTGGGAGCGGCACCTGCTGAACTGCGCGGTGCTGTCGGAGGTGGTCCCTCAGGGCGTCACCGTGTGCGACGTGGGCTCGGGTGCGGGTCTGCCCGGTATCCCGCTCGCTCTGGTGCGCCGGGATCTCAAGATCACGCTGCTCGAACCGTTGCTGCGGCGTACGACCTTTCTCCAGGAGGCCGTGGAGCTGCTGGGCCTGGACCACGTCACGGTGGTGCGCGGTCGGGCCGAGGAGGTCCTGGGCAAGCTGCAGCCGGTGCACGTGGTGACGGCGCGGGCGGTGGCTCCGCTGGACCGGCTGGCCGGCTGGGGTGTGCCCCTGCTGCGACCGTACGGCGAGATGCTGGCGCTGAAGGGCGACACCGCGGACGAGGAACTGGTGTCGGCGAAGACGGCGCTGGCGAAGCTGGGTGTGGTGAAGACCTCAGTGCTGCACGTGGGCGAGGGTCTGGTGGATCCTCTGTCGACGGTCGTGCGGGTCGAGGTCGGAGAGAGTCCTGGAGGGGTGAGGTTCGCGGCCAAGCGGGCTAAGGCGGCGCGGGTGGGTCGTACCCGCCGACGCCGGTGATGCTCCGCTGATTCGTTGAGAGCCGGGGGCCCGCACGGAAGATTTCATCCGCGTGTTGGGCCCTATAGGTATGGATTTCGGAGTGTCGGAGCGGCCGGGAGACTCCCTCCGGGCATCGTGTTTCACGTGAAACGTCGCTCTCTGCTGCATGGAATCATCAGCCGCGGTCGTGCGGCTGCGTCCCCCCTCCCGCGCAAGGAGGTAAGGGGGACAGAGTTGTCCACAACGGTGGATTCATCCACAGGAGTACGGGCCCCGCTGGTTCGCGGCCCGGGTGACATGGGAGGCTCTGTTCATCGCGAGCCTGATGTCGAGGAGAGTGACACCGTGCGGTCCGACGCCAACCTCGCGGGGCCGATGGCCGATCCGGTCCCCGGTCCCCGCTCTGAATCGGCGGGAGAGGATGTTTCACGTGAAACATTGCCTCCGCCTCTTGTAGACAACGACACCCCCATCGGCCGAGCCGCCCAGCAGGCGGTCGACGCGCTGGGGCGCGCCGGTGAGAGGCTGCCCCGGCCGAATCAGACCCGGGTGATGGTGGTCGCCAACCAGAAGGGCGGCGTGGGCAAGACCACGACGACCGTGAACCTGGCGGCCTCACTCGCGCTGCACGGCGCACGGGTCCTGGTGGTCGACCTCGACCCGCAGGGCAACGCGTCCACGGCGCTGGGTATCGACCACCACGCCGACGTGCCGTCCATCTACGACGTGCTCGTGGACAGTCGGCCCCTGCTGGAAGTCGTCCAGCCGGTGGTGGACGTGGAGGGGCTCTTCTGTGCCCCGGCCACGATCGACCTGGCGGGTGCCGAGATCGAGCTGGTGTCGCTCGTGGCTCGGGAGAGCCGCCTCCAGCGGGCGATCCAGGCGTACGACCAGCCCCTCGACTACATCCTGATCGACTGCCCTCCCTCGCTCGGGCTGCTGACGGTGAACGCACTGGTGGCCGGCGCCGAGGTGCTGATCCCCATCCAGTGCGAGTACTACGCGCTGGAGGGCCTGGGACAGCTGCTGCGCAATGTCGATCTGGTGCGGGCCCACCTCAACCCGACGCTCCATGTGTCGACCATCCTGCTGACGATGTACGACGGCAGGACGCGGCTCGCCTCGCAGGTGGCCGAGGAGGTGCGCAGCCACTTCGGCAAGGAGGTGCTGCGGACGAGCATTCCCCGGTCGGTGCGCATTTCCGAGGCGCCGAGCTACGGGCAGACGGTGCTCACGTACGACCCGGGTTCCAGTGGTTCCCTCTCCTACCTGGAGGCGGCGCGAGAGATCGCGTATCGGGGCGTCGGCATTCAGTACGAGGCCCGGCATGCCCATCTGGGCCCGGGCAGAAACAGCACGCAGAGTGCGGCGGAGGGGGTCCAGTGAGTGATCGACGTAGGGGGCTCGGGCGGGGAATCGCTTCATTGATCCCCGCGGCTCCGCAGGAGAAGACGCCGCCGGTGATCAGCGCCGGGTCGACGTCCCCGTCGGCGGTGCCGACGCTGGCTTCGGAGCGGGGGGTCGCGGCGGCGAAGCTCGCCGCCCTCGTACAGGCCGATGTTTCACGTGAAACATCGCTCGCGGTGGTCCCGGTTGCCGATGCGGAGTCCGAATCCGAGACCGAGAGCAATGTGGTGGCGGGGGCGATGTTCGCCGAGCTCCCGATGGACGCGATCACGCCGAACCCGCGCCAGCCGCGCGAGGTCTTCGACGAGGACGCGCTCGCCGAGCTGGTGACCTCCATCCAGGAGGTGGGTCTGCTCCAGCCGGTGGTGGTGCGGCAGTCGGCCCCCGGCCGCTATGAGCTCATCATGGGTGAGCGCCGCTGGCGAGCCTGCCGCGAGGCCGGGCTCGAGGCCATTCCGGCGATCATCCGGGCGACGGACGACGAGAAGCTGCTGCTGGACGCGCTGCTGGAGAACCTGCACCGGGCTCAGCTGAACCCGCTGGAAGAAGCCGCGGCCTACGATCAGCTGCTGCGTGACTTCAAATGCACCCACGACCAGCTGGCCGATCGGATCGGGCGCTCGCGCCCCCAGGTGTCGAACACGCTGCGACTGCTCAAGCTGTCCCCCTCGGTGCAGCGCCGGGTGGCCGCGGGTGTGCTGTCGGCCGGGCACGCGCGTGCGCTCCTGTCCGTGGAGGACTCGGAGGCGCAGGACAAGCTCGCGCACCGGATCGTGGCCGAGGGCCTGTCGGTGCGCGCGGTCGAGGAGATCGTGACGCTGATGGCCTCGGATCCGTCGAGCGTGGTGAAGCCGAAGGGTCCGCGTGCGGGTGCCCGGGTGGCCCCGGCGTTGAACGAGCTGGCCACGCGGCTGTCCGACCGGTTCGAGACGCGGGTGAAGGTGGATCTGGGCCAGAAGAAGGGCAAGATCACTGTCGAGTTCGCCTCGATGGAGGATCTGGAGCGGATTCTGGGGACGCTGGCGCCGGGCGAGGGCCGGGTGCTGGATCAGGGTCTTGCCGGGGAGTGATCCCTTGGCCGCCGAGGGGCGGATCGCAGCGGTGTGAACCGGTGCGGTCCGCCCCTTCGCTTTGCTGTCGAAGAACGATGGACCAGTGGATACGATGCGGTCATGGGTCGTCGGCTGGTACCGCTCACGCTGGACAACCTCCAGGATCTTCCCCGTCGTTGCCGGTCCTGTGTCTTCTGGGAACTGGACCCGGTCAGCGGCGAGGCCGCTGTGAAGGCCGGTACTCCGGCGCGGGAGAAAGAGGCGTGGATCTCCGCCGTCCTGCTGGAGTGGGGTTCCTGCGGTCGAGTGGTCTATGTCGACGAGGTGCCGGTGGGCTTCGTCCTCTACGCGCCGCCGGCCTACGTGCCGCGGGCCACCGCCTTTCCGACCAGCCCGGTCTCGCCCGATGCCGTGCAGCTGATCACCGCCTGGATCATGCCGGGGTACCAGGGGCAGGGGCTGGGGCGGGTCATGGTCCAGACGGTTGCCAAGGACTTGCTGCGGCGTGGGTTCCGGGCGATCGAGGCGTTCGGGGACGCGCACTGGGAAGGTCCGGCATGTCTGCTGCCCGCGGACCATCTCCTGGCGGTGGGCTTCAAGACCGTACGGCCGCATCCGGTGCATCCGCGGCTGCGGCTGGAACTGCGCTCGACGCTCTCCTGGAAGGAAGACGTGGAGCTGGCGCTGGACCGGCTGCTGGGCGCGGCGCGCAAGGAGCCTGCAC
>NZ_JBSGZP010000216.1:0-10691 GCF_053611065.1 Streptomyces sp. NPDC054840 | reverse complement strand
TTCCTGTGCAGGCCCTGCTGGCGTCGCTGGACGCCCTGGAGGACCCGCTCCCCGGAGAGTGAACCCCACACAGCCTGGAGATGAGCATCATGCCCGGACTCCTTCGCGGGGTCGCCCGCACCGCCGTCGTGGCCGGCACCGCCACCGCCGTGTCCAACCGCGTGTCCCGCCGCCAGGGCGGCCGATGGGCGCAGCAGGAAGCCCAGCAGCAGCAGGCCCAGCAGCAGATGGCAGCACCTCCGCCCCCGGCTCCGCCCGCCGCGGCACCGCCGGCCGACGACATGACCACCAAGATCGAGCAGCTGAAGCAGCTCAGCACCCTCAAGGAACAGGGTGTGCTGACCGAGGCCGAGTTCGCCGAGCAGAAGCGCCGACTGCTGGGCTAAGCCGTCTGGACCCCGTCGTGCCGCGGAGGCGGGGGGTGTCACGCAGCCGGGCGACAGCCTGCGGGCGGCAGCCTCGACCTCGACGAGCACGTCGCAGTCCTCGCTGTGTCCGATCCGCCGCTGCTCCTGGTCAGGCCGGAGGACCACGGACACCGCCGCCGCCTGGGCGGGCCCCTCATTGCGCGGCGGCGGCCGGCCCTCGCCCCGCACGGGCGTCGAGGATCGCGGCGGTGAAGCTCGCCAGCTGAGCCCGGAGTTCCTCGCGGGGCACGCCCTTCTCGCCGGCCAGATACGCGACCAGATCGGCCCGGGTCGCCGCGAGCAGCGCGTGGGCGGTGAAGTCGGTGTCACCCGGACCGGGGATGAGCCGCAGCAGGTCCCGGAGCAGCGTGTGCCAGTGCTCGTAGTGGTCGGTCCGGTAGGGGCTGTCCGCGCCGCTTCCCTCCAACGCCAGGGCGAGGTGGCGGTTGTCGAGCTTGAAGCACAGGAGGGCGTCGAGCAGGGCCGGCACGCGCCGGGGCGCCGGTGTGGCCGGGCCCAGCGGCTGCGGGCCCCGCTCGACCGCCTCCGTGATCGGTTCGAGCCGCGCCTGGTACAGCGCGCGGATCAGCCCGTTGCGGTCACCGTAGGCGCGGAAGAGCGTTGCCTTGCCGACGCCGGCCGCTGCCGCGATGTCGGCCATGGTCACTTCTTCGGGACTGACGCAACCGGCGAAGAGGGTGTCGGCGGCGGCGAAGACGGCTGCCCGGTTACGGACCGCGTCCTTGCGCGGCTTGCGTTCGACGGTCATCGGGGTTCCCTCCGGTTGCGATACGGACCGGCGGTCCGTATCTTTCGGCGGGAGAGAAACGGACCGTCGGTCCGTATCGTAGTGGACGGAGAACCGTCGTGCCCGCGACCACCTCACCCGCGGATCTGTACCGCCACAGCCTCGGCCTGCTCCTGGCCAAGGACATCGCCTCCTGGCTCGGCCTGTGGGCCGAGCACGGCGCCATGGACTTCCCCTTCGCGCCTCCCGGCTGGCCCGGGCGGCTGGAGGGTCGGGAGGCCATCGCCGCCTACATGCGTGACTACCCCGACCACATCGACCTGCACGACTTCCCCGACCTGCTGATCCACGAGACCACCGACCCGAGCACCATCGTGGTCGAGATGCGCGGAGTGGGCACTCTGGTCACGACCGGGAACCCCTTCGACATGACCTACATCGCCGTCGTGACCGTCCAGGACGGGCGGTTCACCTCCTACCGCGACTACTGGAACCCCCTCGCCGTCCAGGAACCCGGGGCGGCCTTCACCACGAACCCCACCAGGAGCAGCGCCCGATGACGGCCACCGCCCGTGCCACCCCCGCCCCCACCACCCCCGCCCCCACCACCCTCGTCATCGGCGCCACCGGCACCACCGGCAGCCGCACCACGGCCCACCTCGCCGCCGCCGGCCGGCGCGTCAAGGCCGCCAGCCGCCGGGCCACACCTCTCCCGGGCGCCGAGCCCGTCCGCTTCGACTGGTACGACCCCACCTGCTTCGGCGACGCCGTCGCCGGGGCCGACAGCGTCTACCTCGTCCCGCCCGTCGGCGATCCGGACCCGGCCGCGGTCATGCTGCCCTTCCTCGACCGGGCCCGCGCCGCCGGTGTACGCCGCGCCGTACTGCTGAGTTCCTCGGCGATCACCGAGGGCGGCCCGGCGGTCGGACAGGTGCACCGGGCCCTGCCCGGCCTGTTCGAGGAATGGGCGGTACTGCGTCCCTCCTGGTTCATGCAGAACTTCACCGGCACGCACGCCCACGCCGACAGCATCCGCGCCGACGGCGTCATCCTGACCGCGGCCGGGACAGGGCGCGTCGGATTCGTCGACGCCGACGACATCGCCGCCGTCGCGGCCCGCGCCCTCACCGACGACCGGGCGCCAGACACCGACCTCGTCCTCACCGGACCGGAGGCACTGAGCCACGACGACATCGCCGCACTCCTCACCGAGGTCACCGGCCGACAGGTGGTCCATCACCAGCTGACCTACGAGGCCATGCGCGACCGACTGGCCACGGTCATCCCCCCGGCCTTCGCCGCGATGCTGGCCGCGATGGACCGGTCCATCGCCGAAGGAGCCGAGGACCGCACCACGGACACCGTCCACCGCCTCACCGGCCGTCCGCCTCGCGACTTCCGGGCGGTCGCCGTACGGGAGCTCTCCGCCCGGTCCGCCCCGGGGGGCGCGGGCTAAGGGCTGTCGCCGGCGGTCGCGGGACAGCCCCTCAGCTCGTACTTCAACCTCACGTCGCTGCTGAGGGCTCGCCGGTGGGGAAATTGCGGTGCGTGCCGGCACCACGCCGGTCAGACTCGCTGACATGACTGAGAAGATCACCCGCATCAACCCCGAGCAGCTGCATGAGACACCCGGCTACCACCACATCACCGTGGTGGAGGCAGGCCGTACCGCCTACCTGGCGGGGCAGTGCCCGCTTGACCGGAAGGGTGGCCTCGTCGGTTCCGGTTCCCTCGAGACGCAGGTCGACCAGGTTGTCGCGAACGCGCTGACTGCCCTGGCGGTGGTGAGTGCCCAGCCTGACCATGTGGTGCGGTCGGTGATCTACGTGCGGAGCGATGAGAGGGACATGCTCGGAGCCGCATGGCGTCGGCTCACCGGGTCTGCCCTGGGCCCGGCCTTCACCACCGCCAGCACGCTCTTGGGCGTCGCCCAGCTGGGCTTTCCGGGACAGCTCGTCGAGGTGGATCTCACCGTGGCGCTGCCTGACTGACATCGAACGGCGTATCGAACCGGGTAGCCCGGCTGGGCAGTCGCGGAACGCTGGGGCGGCCCTCATCTGATCATGTGCTCCGGAGAGCATCACCGAAACCGACTCAAACCCCACAAAGAATAAGCTCAGGCGGTGTGGTCGAGGATCGCGGCGGCGACGGTCGCCCAGTCGGCACGGTCGAGCCCGTGCCCGGCGTCCTCCAGAGCCAACAGCCGCGCCCCGGGGATCCGTTCCACCAGTGCCTCACCGTGTCGGAGCGGGAACATCGGATCGGCGGTCCCGTGGATCACCAGCGTGGGTACCGCGATCGAGGACAGGGGGGCCTGCGGGACCTTGCCGTCCGTCAGCGAGTCGTGGTTGCGGGCCGCGCCGACATCGTGCGCGCGCTCGACATCGCGGCGGACGAGGCCGCGGGTGGCGGCCTCGTCGAACGGGCGCCGCCCTCCCGCGAGCACGGCCGCGTAGGCCACCTGGTAGTCGATGACCGAGTCGGCATCCGACCAGTCGACCCTGACGGCCGAGGCGAACCGTGCGAACTCCTCGGTCGGCGGTGGGAGGTCACCGTCACCGGGCACGGCGGGGGACGTGCTGATCAGGACGAGGGACCGGACGCGTCCGGCGTGATCGAGCGCAAGCAGCTGCGCGAGTGCCCCTCCGGCCGAGACCCCCACGACGTGCGCGGCCGGGATCCCGTGAGCGGCGAGCACGCGGACGGCGTCGGCGACCAGGTCCGCGCCGGTGTACCCGGGGCGGCCCGGCTCGTAGGTGAGCGACCGGCCGGTGTCGCGGTGGTCGTATCGGATCACGAAGCGCCCACCCGCGGCGAGCATCCGGCAGAAGCCCTCCTCCCACCAGAGCATCGAAGCCCCCATGCCCATGATGAGCAGGACGGGGGGATCCGACGGATCGCCGAAGGACTCCGTGCACAGTTCGATGCCGTCCGCCTCGATCACGCGCTCAGCCATCACCGCTCCTCCTCGCCCGTCCCATGATGCCCGGGTACGGGAGGCATCGGTCAGTCGGAAGCTCCCGCCGCCGCGGCCAGCAGTACGTCCACGAGCCGGTCCGCGGCGTCCGGGCGCCCGTACGCGCGGGCCCGCCCCGCCATCGCCGTCCGCCCGGTGTAGTCGGTCAGCAGCGGACCGACGGCCTCCGCGAGGGTCCGCCCGGTGACCTCACCGAGCAGGGCCACCGCGGCCCCCGCATCCGCCAGGTGCCGCGCGTTGTGCGCCTGCTCGTTCCCGGCCGAGGTGGCCAGCGGTACGAACACCGCGGGCTTGCCCAGCGCGGTCAGCTCCGCCAGCGTGCCCGCCCCGGACCGGGACACCACCACATCCGCGAGCGCCAGTACGTCCGGCAGCTCCGGCCCGACGAAGCCCGTCAGGTGGTACCGGCCCGCGAGGACCGGATCGAGAGCCGCGGCAGCCGACCGGAGCTCGTCGACGTTGGCAGGACCGCATTGGTGGATCACGTTCGCGTGGCCCAGCAGCCACGGAAGCACCTCCCGCACAACGCCGTTGATCTGCTGGGCGCCCTGCGCCCCGCCGGTGACGTAGACCGTGGGAAGGCGCCGGTCGAACCCCGCAAGGTTCAGCGCCTGCACCGCCTTGTCGGGGTGTCCGGTCAGGATCTCGGGCCGCACCGGGTTTCCGGTGACCACAGCCCGGTCACGCACCTCCGCCGGCAGCAGCGGGAGGGACGACTCGGAGGACACCGCGATCCGCGTCGCCGAGCCGGCCAGCTTCCGGTTCGCCAGCCCCAGCCGGACCGTCTGCTCGTGGAGAACCAGCGGGCGCTTGCACAACCGGGCGGCCAGCCCGGCCGGGACGGCCACGTACCCGCCCGTCGCCAGGACCACGTCCGGCCGGAAATCGGCCACGACCGCACGGGCCTGGGCCACTCCGAGCGGCACCCGTGCCATGTCCTTGACGTTCGCCGCCGAGAGCATTTTCAGGGGATTCGCCGATCTGCGGATCTTCCCCGTGGCGACCGTCCGGAAGGCGATGCCCTCCGCCGGGGCGACGCGCGCCTCCAGACCGTCCGGGGTTCCGATCCACAGCACGTCGAGCGTGCCGCCTTCGGCCGCGAGGCGGGCACGCAACGTGCGGACCGCTGTCAGGGCAGGGTAGGTGTGACCGCCGGTCCCACCGCCTGTCACGAGGAGGCGGAAGGGACGGGGGTGCGAGGAAGCGTCCATCCGGCAACCCTACTTTCCGGTCCGCCCGCGGCCTCCGATCGGGTGGGGGCACCGGCGAGGGGGCACTCGACCGGCTCGCCGGCGCAGCGCCCTGCCGGCGGGAATCCGCCCGGACAGCCCAACGGGCGCGGCCTCCGGCGGACGCCTACGCTGAGACGGCACCCCGCCGACACGCCCCTGGTCCTGCGGTCAGGGCCGGCGCGTCCGGCTCAGTTCAGCACCGAAAGGCGGTTCCGACATGGCCACCAGGTCCGACGCTCCCGTTCTCGACACGCTCGCCGCGATGACCATCGACTCCATCGAGCACTGCGGCATGGATGAGAAGACACTCATCACCACCCGCATCGCCGCCCTCGTCGCCATGGACGCCCCGGCCATCTCCTACTTGGCCCACATCAGCCCCGCGGTCAAGGCCGACTTCACCGTCGAGCAGCTGCAGGACGTGCTGGTCGCGATCGCCCCCGTCGTCGGCACCGCGCGCGTCATGTCGGCCGCCGGCCATATCGCCCAGGCATTCGGCGTGGCCATAGCGATGCTCGAAAGCGAAGCCGAAGCCATGGCCAACGCCGAAGCCGAGAGCCGCCACAAGGCGTCCTGATCCCCGTCACGAGGACGCGGCCGGCAGCCGCAGCCGGGTGGCGCCGAACCTGGCCGCGTACCAAGCCGTAGCACCGGACCTGCTGCAGTGACGACGACCGTGGAACAGCCGGGGTGTTGTCCGCTGCCCCATGAGGATATTCGCTGGCCGTTGCTTGCGGATGGTGTTCATACTGCCGCGATGGATCCGGTGACGATTGAGACCGACCGTCTGCTCCTGCGAGCCTTCACCTCTGCCGACGTGGACGCGGTGTACGGAGCCTGCCAGGACGAGGACATACAGTTCTACACCCCGGTGCCGGTGCCGTACCGGCGTGCGGACGCGGAGGAGCTCGTCGGCGATGAGCTGCCCGCTCAGTGGGCCGAGGACAGGGACTACACGCTCGGCGCGTTCCGCAAGGACACCGGCGCCCTGGTCGGCTCCTACTGCCTGACCCTCATCAGCCGCGGCGTCTGGGAGCTCGGTTACTGGGCGGTCAGGGAGCAGCGCGGACGCGGGTACTCGGTGGAGGCCGCTCGGGCCCTGTGCGACTGGGGCTGGGCCACCCTCGACGTGCACCGCATCGAGTGGTGGGCCATGGCCGGGCACACCGGCTCGCGTGCCGTCGCCGAGAAACTCGGCTTCACCGTCGAAGGGACACTGCGCAATCGCGGCATCGCCAACGATGGCAAGCCGCACGACTGGTGGGTGGGCGGACTTCTGAGGCCCTGAGGTCCGGGCCGGTGCTTCGCCGGCTGCCTCTGCCCTTATGCAGGGAAGTTCCCAGCTCGGACAGTTCCCGCAGCAGGGCGACGCGCCGCTCGGAGAGCAGTACGCCTGGCGGAAGATTGTCGTCGCATCCAACCGCCCTGGTACGCACGGCCACACCCGAGTCATCGGGGTCGACGTCGGCCGACCTCCCCGCCGCCGGCCGGCGGTTCCGGGTGCGCCGTCACCAGCTCCGGCTCCAGGCCCTGGGCGGGCGTGGTGCGAGGGCGGCCGATGTCGCTGCGCCACGCCTCGAAGGCCAGGGTGGTGGCGGTGACCACGGCGAGGCCGAGGAGCCAGCCCCCGACCACGTCGCTCACCCAGTGCACGCCGAGCGCCACCCGCGTGCCGCCGACGCCGAGCACCGCGGCCACCGCGAGCGCCCAGGCCCACGGGCGCCACGCGCGCGGCACCAGCGGGAGCAGGACCAGCAGCAGTACGGCGCAGGACGTGGTGGCCGTCATGGCGTGCCCGGAGGGGAAGGAGAAGCCGGGCGCCTGGGACACCGGGTCCGGCAGGTGCGGCCGGGCGCGCTCGACCGCGTTCTTCGCCAGCAGGCCCACCAGACCCCCCGCGACGGCGGTCACGGCCGCCCAGGCGGCCAGCCGTAGCGCCCGGTGCCACAGCAGCCACACCACCACCGCGGCCACCAACAGCCGCATGGTCAGCGGCCCCCAGGCGACGTGCGTGAGGAATTCGAGCACCCGGACCCAGGCGGGGTGGTCGAGGGCGGTGCGGTGCAGCCACTCGGCGGCCCCCTGGTCGAGGCGGCGCAGCGGCGGCCACCGCGACTCCACGAGGACCAGCGCCAGGGAGAAGGGCACGGCCGCCAGCGCGGTCACGGCGGAGGTCGCCACCAGCCGCATGCCGAACCGGGCATCGGGCCCGGTCCGCCCGGACATCAGTCGCGCGAGCAGCCGCCGAGGCCGGGCCCGGGGCCGGTCGGATCGCTCCGTCATGGTCGGTGGGTTCCTTTCCTCGTGCGGTGGGGCAGGGTCCGGCGGGCCCGTGGGGCGGTGCCTCAGATACCCGGGTCCGCCGTGACCGGCTGGGGCACGCCCGCGCGTACGGCTTCCAGCTGGGCGGCGAAGGACAGGCCCAGGAAGAGGGCGAGTGAGGTGAGGTAGGACCACAGCATCAAGGCCATGAAGGCGCTGAGCGGCCCGTACACGGTGGTGAAGGAGCTGTTGGCCCCGACGTACAGACTCAGCGCCCAGGTCGCGCCGAGCCACAGCACCACGTAGACGGCTGAGCCGAAGGCGAGCCAGGTGTAGCCCGGCTGGGTGCGCCGCGGGGAGCGGCGGAAGACGGCGCTGGTGGCCACCACGGCCAGCAGGATGCCCACCGGCCAGCGCAGCACGTCCCACGCCCGGTGCGTGGTCGGTCCCAGGTGGTACACCTCCGCCATCGCGAGGCTCAGGTCGGAGCCGAGCACGGTGACCGAGAAGGCGAGCCCGAGGGGCAGCCCCGCCGAGAGCGCCATCACCAGGCCGCGGGTGTACTTGTGCAGGAAGGGACGGTCGCGCTCCACGCCGTAGATCCGGTTCGCGCCGCGCTCGACCTGGCACATGCCCGTGGTGACATTGGCGATCGAGAACAGCAGCCCCAGCCAGAGGGCCACCTCACCGCCGTCCCCGGCCTGGCGGCGGCTCTCCCGCAGGGCGTCGTCCACCACGCCCTGGCTGGGACCGCTGACGAGCCGGCGGATCGTCAGCTCTGCGATCCGCCCGATGTCCTCGGTGTGCAGCACGCCGGACAGGCCGATGAGCGCGATGGCGAGCGGCAGGATCGCGAGGACCGTCTGGAGGGCGAGGGCCCGGGAGTGGCTGAACCCGTCGGCGTACCGGAACCGTACGAAGGAGTCCCGTACGAGGTTCCAGCCGCCGTAGCGGCGCAGCGAGGCCCACGCCTCCTCGGCGGAGAGCTCCTCGCCCTCTGTCCGCAGCTCGGCCTCCGCTGCCTCCACTTCGCTCCGCTGCGGTACGCGTGTGGCCGTGCCCATGTCAGTGCACCCCGTCCGGCCGACCGGTCCGCGCGGGTGGGCGGGCCGCGAGCTGTGCCCCGTCGGGCTGCCGGGCCACGGCGACCGCCCCGCTCACGCCGGCTGTCCCGGCCGGCCCGCGGCCGCGTCCGGGCAGACAGACGCGCAACGCGCCCGGCTCGACCTCGGCGGTCAGCCGGGTTCCGGCGGCGAAGGCGTCACCGTCGAGCTCGCGCGGCTGGGGCCGGGCGAAGCGCAGCTCGATCCGCTCGGCGCTGAAGTACTCCAACGCCCCGCGCGCCGCCCGCCGGTCCTGCCCGGCGGAGAGACGCGGCCCGGGCGCCTGAGCCGCCGAACGGGTCAGGAGGTGGCCGGCCGCCGCGAGCCATCCCGCGACACCACGCGGATCGAGCAGCACCACTTCCAGCCGGCCGCTGTCGGGGCGGGCGTCCGGCAGGAGGGGCAGCCCGCCCTGCAGGGAGCCGACGTTGCCGAGGACCACCATGCGGGCCCGCCGTTCCACTGGAGCGCCCCCGTCGAGCCGGACCGACAGACGCATCCGGGGATCGCCGAGGTGGCGCAAGGCCGAGAGCACGTACGCGGCCCAGCCCAGGCGCTTCTTCAGCCGGGTGGAGGCGTCCCGGACCATGGCGGCGTCGAACCCGGCCCCGGCCATGACCGTGAAACGGGTCGGCGCGAGTCCGTCACCGTGGATGCGGCCCACGTCGAGCCCCACGGCCGTCCCGGCCAGGGCCTCCCGCAGGGCCGTGCCGGGATCGGAGGGCAGCCCCAGGTTGCGGGCGAGGAGGTTGCCGGTGCCGCAGGGGACGATCGCCAGCGGGATCGCGCCGCCGGACAGCACGTCGGCGCAGGCCCGTACCGTGCCGTCGCCCCCGCAGACCACCACCAAGGCGGTGTCCGCCTCGGCCACTCGGGCGGCGAGCGCCCCCGCGGGTTCCTCGGCGGCGGTCGCGGTCCACACCTGGTCCGTGTAGCCGTGCCGGTGCAGCACGGCCCGCACCCGGGCGGCCGCGCCGTCACCGCAGCCGTGCGGGTGGCGGACCACCACGGCCCGGCGCGGCCCGGCGAGGGCGTCGGAAGGGGCGGAAGCTTCGAGGGCGGCGGGAGTGGCGGGAGCGGCGGCAGGTATCGCGTCGGCGCCGGGGGCGTCGTCCGGGCGGCTCCGAGGCGCGGGGAGGCCTGCCGGGGTGCTCGTACCGGGGGCCGACAGGAGCAGCGCGTACGTCATCACCAGCAGGATGCACCCGCCGTTCAGCAGCCCCGCCACGACGTCCGAGGGATGGTGCATGCCCCGGTACACGCGGGAGACCGCCACTGCCGGCGGGACCAGCAGGAGCAGCCCCACCACCAGGCCGCGCCGGGCACCGCGCAACCGGCCGGCCGCGAGCACGGCCAGCCCGCCGAAGAGCGCCGTGGCAGCCCCGACATGCCCGGAGGGGAAGCTGGAGGTCGGCGGCGCTGCGTCCAGGTGCGGTACGTCGGGCCGGGCACGGCCCACCACCAGGGTGACGAGCAGGAAAACGGCGGACTGAGCGGCCACGGCCGCGGCCAGGAACGTGGCATCCCGCCATCGGCGCACCCGGGGGACCAGCAGCAGGCCCAGCACGGCGACGAGCGTCAGCGTGACGATGCTCTCGGTGCCGGCCAGCAGCGACAAACCGTCCGAGAGCGCGGTGGCGAGGGCGTCGCGCCGGTCCGCCAGGGCCCGGTTGACGCCGTCCTCAACCGTGAGCGGCCACCGGCCGGCCAGCGGCCCGGTCACCAGCAGTCCCAGACCTGCGACCGAGGCCGCCTGCAAGGGCAGCAGGAGGAGGAGGAGGCAGCCGGATCTCACGCCTGCAGTCTGTGCGTTGCTCATGGACGACGTGTTACCCGGCCCGGCCCGGTCATGCGTCCCGCCGACGCCCCGACCGCGGGCGCGCCCCGGTCGGCGACCGAGGGGGATCGCCCGCCCGGGCGCACGGACAAGCACCGCAGGGACCATTTGCGGCAGGGCGTCCC
>NZ_JBSGZP010000215.1:0-10702 GCF_053611065.1 Streptomyces sp. NPDC054840 | reverse complement strand
CTCTCCTGGGTGGTCACGAGGTCTCTCCCTGAAGTACGAGTGAAGGAACGGCGTCGTCGGGGGTGGCGAACGGGGCCGGGTCGGCCGCCAGTTCGGCCAGTAGCACCGTCTCGACTGCGACGGCGAGGGCGGCGACGGTCCGCTGTTCGAAGAGGGTGTGCAGGGGCAGGTCCAGGCCGAGGGACTGGCGCAGCCGGGCCGCCACCCGGGTGGCGCTCAGCGAGTGCCCGCCGAGGGCGAAGAAATCGTCGTGGCGGCCGATCCGGGGTGCGTCCAGTACGGAGGCCCACACCATGGCGACCAGTTCCTCGGTCTCCCCGGCGGGCGGCTCGTACCCGGTGGCGGCGCCCGCCGCGGCGGGCGCCGGGAGCGCCCGGCGGTCGAGCGTGCCGTTCGGCGTGACGGGCAGCCCGTCCACGACGACCAGCACCGGCACCATGTACTCCGGGAGGGAGCGGGCCAGTTCGGCGCGCATCGGCTCGGTGTCGGGGGCCGGGTCCGCCCCGGCCTCCGGGACGACGTACCCGACCAGCCTGCGCTCGCCCGGGACGTCCTCGCGGACGACGACCGCCGCCCGGCCGACGCCGTCGAGGCGGCCCAGGGCCGTCTCGATCTCGCCCAGTTCGATCCGGAAGCCGTGGATCTTGACCTGGTCGTCGGTGCGGCCCAGGTACTCCACCGAGCCGTCGGCCCGGTGGCGGGCCAGGTCACCGGTGCGGTACATGCGCGAGCCCGGCGGGCCGAACGGGTCCAGGGGGAAGCGCTCCGCGGTCAGCGCCGGACGCCGCAGGTATCCGCGGGCCAGGCCCGCGCCCGCCAGGAACAGCTCGCCCGCGACCCCCACCGGGACCGGCCGCCCCCGCGGGTCGAGCACGTACAGCGAGGTGTTCCAGATGGGCCGGCCGATCGGCACGGGCCCGGCGTCCTCGCGGCGGCAGTCCCAGTGCGTGACGTCCACGGCCGCCTCCGTGGGCCCGTACAGGTTGTGCAGGGGCACGTCGAGCACGTCGAGGAACCGGTTCTTCAGCTCCTCGGGCAGGGCCTCGCCACTGCACACGACCCGCCGCAGCGACCGGCAGCGGCCCGCCCGCGGATCCTCGACGAACGCCGCCAGCATGGACGGGACGAAGTGGACGGTGGTGACCGCCTCCTCCTGGATCACCCGGCTGAGGTAGCCGGGATCCTTGTGCCCGCCGGGCTCGGCCACCACCAGGGCCGCGCCGGTGATCAGCGGCCAGAAGAACTCCCACACCGACACGTCGAAGCCGAACGGGGTCTTCTGCAGGACCCGGTCGTCCGCGCCCAGCCGGTACCGGTCCTGCATCCACAGCAGCCGGTTGACGATGGCCGAGTGCTCCACGACGACGGCCTTGGGCCGCCCCGTCGACCCGGACGTGTAGATCACGTACGCGGGGTGCGCCGGCAGCGGCGTCCGCCCCACCGCACCGGGGTCAACGTCGTGGACGGCCCCCGGATCGAGCCGGGGCAGGTCCGCCGAGGCCGGCAGCGCCGCCGCCACCTCGTCGTCCGCGAGCAGCAGGACGGGCCCGGCGTCGGACAGCAGGTACGCGATCCGGTCCGCCGGCAGCGACGGGTCCACCGGAAGATAGGCCGCTCCCGACTTCAGTACGGCCAGCAGCGAGACCACCATCTCGGTGGAGCGGTGCAGGGCGACCGCGACGATCCGCTCCGGACCGGCGCCCCGGGCGCGCAGTGCCCGGGCCAGCCGTTCGGCGCGGGCGTCGAGTTCGGCGTAGGAGAGGCGCTCGCCCCGGAAGACGGTCGCCGGGGCGCCGGGCGTCCGGGCCACCTGCCGCTCGAACAGCTCCACCAGCGTGGTGTCGGGGACGGGCACGGCGGTGCCGTTCCACTCCTGGATCAGCCGGTGCTGCTCCGCGGACAGCAGGTCCACCTCCCCGACCGGGGTGGCGGGGGCGTCGGCGACGGCCGTCAGCAGCCGCTCCAGCGCCTCGCCCAGGCTGCGCGCCGTCCGCGCGTCGAGGACGTCCGTGCGGTGATCGAGGTGCAGCCGCAGCCGTTCCCCGGGCAGCACGATGAGGTTGACGGTGTAGTGGGTGGCGTCCGAGCCCTCCACCCCGGTCAGCCGCGGCCCGCCGGCCAGGTCCCGCATCGACTCCAGGTCGAGCGGATAGTTCTCCAGGACGACCGTGGTGTCGAAGAGGGCGCCCAGCCCGGCCGCCCGCTGGATACCGGCGAGCCCGACGTGCTGGTGGTCCATCAGCTCCGCCTGCTCGTCCTGGAACCGGGCGAGCGCGGCCAGCAGCGGCTCGCCCTCCCGGATCCGGAACCGCACGGGCAGGGTGTTGATCAGCAGGCCGACCATGTCCTCGATGCCCGCGACGTCAGCGGTCCGCCCGGAGACGGTCCCGCCGAACACCACGTCGTCCCGCCCGGTCACCCGGCCCAGCAGGATCGCCCAGACGCCCTGGACCACGCTGTTGAGCGTCACGCCCGCGGTACGGGCCCGCGCGGCGAGCCGGGCCGTCAGCTCCGCCGACAGCTCCACCGGGGCCCGCTCGGGCAGCGCGTCGATCCGGTTCGGGTCGGCCGCGCCCAGCAGGGTCGGCTCCTCCAGCCCGGCCAGCGCACCGTTCCACGCGGCCTCGGCGGCGCCGTCGTCCTGGCGGGCCAGCCAGTCCAGGTGCGAGCGGTACGGGACGCCTTCCGCGACCGGGCCGGGCTCACCCGGGCCACCGGACCCGGCGCGTGCGGCGAGCTCGGCGTATCCGGTGAGCAGTTCGCGCAGCAGCACCGCCGAGGACCAGCCGTCCCAGACGATGTGGTGGTTCGTCATCACCAGCCGGTGTTCGCCCGCGTCGAACCGGACCAGGGTGAAGCGCACCAGCGGCGGCCGCTCCAGGTCGAAGCGGCGGGCCCGGTCGGCCGCGAGCAGCCGCTCCCACTCCCGCTGCCGGTCCGCGGACCCGAGTCCGCCGAGGTCCACGGCCTCCCACGGCGCTTCGGCGGACTCGACGACGATCTGCACCGGCCGGTCCAGACCCTGGTCGGTGAAGGCGGAGCGCAGCGAGGTGTGGCGGCGCAGCAGCCGGTCGCAGGACGTCCGCAGGGTCTCCTCGTCCAGGGAGCCGTCCAGGGTGAGGACGATCTGGCCGGTGTAGGCGTCCATCGCGCCCGTGTCGAAGGCCGAGTGGAAGAAGAGCCCCTCCTGGAGCGGTGAGAGCGGCAGCACGTCGCAGAGCCCCGCGTAGCGCGCGGCCAGGGCGTCCGTCTCCGGCTGCGACAGCCCGACCAGCGGCAGGTCACGGGGGGTGAGCCGGCGCGGTCGGGGGGTGCCCGTCCACGCGGCCAGCAGGCGCAGGGCGTCGCCCCAGGCCGCCACCAAGGCGTCCGCCTCGGTGTCGGTCAGCAGGGCCTGCGGGGAGGTGACGACCGCGGTGAAGGAGGGTCCTTCGGCGCCGTCCACGGCCATGGCGTCGATCTGCAGGGCGTGTTCGACGGGCATCGCCGGATCCACCTCGGCGCGCAGCCCGCCCGCTTCGGGAGCAGGGCTCCACGGCGTCTCGCCGCCGCCGGAGAACCGGCCCAGGTAGTTGAACAGCACCCGGGGGCGCGGGAGCCCGGCCAGTTCCGCCGCGGTCCGCGGATCGAGCCGGCTCAGCAGGCCGAAGCCCGTGCCGTGGTCCGGTACGGAGGCGACCGCCGTGTGGATCCGGGCGACCAGATCGGCGAGGGCGTCGCCGCCCCGGGCCGCCGCGTCCAGGTCGAGGCCGTCCAGGTCGAACCGGACCGGGTACTGGGTGGTGAACCAGCCCACGGTGCGCGCCAGGTCGTGGCGGCCGGTGCGGTCGACGCGGCCGTGGCCCTCCAGGTCGACCAGCAGCGACCCCGGGGCGGTACCGGGGGAGCGCAGGCGGTGGGCCGCGAGGACCAGCCCCGCGAGCAGCACCTCGGCCGGGCCGGTGCGCAGCGCGCCGGGCACCCTGGACAGCAGCGGCCCGGCGACCTCGGCGGGCAGGCCGAGCGTCAGCGTGCGCGTGGTGCCGGCGGTGTCCCGCAGCGGGTCGGGGATCCGCTGCCACGGCTCCCGCGGGTCCGGGGCGTCCCCGGTGGTCTCCAGCGTCGAGCGCCAGAACGGGAGCTCGGCGTGCACCTCCGGGGAACGCGCCTGGAGTTCCAGGTGGTGGGCC
Source organism: Streptomyces sp. NPDC054840 (assembly GCF_053611065.1). NCBI lineage: Bacteria > Bacillati > Actinomycetota > Actinomycetes > Kitasatosporales > Streptomycetaceae > Streptomyces > Streptomyces sp. NPDC054840. Next base: position 6,533 of record NZ_JBSGZP010000215.1, on the reverse strand, counting down.
CACGCACGGAACGAGACCTCCCCGTCCGCGGCCGGAAGCGGACGCGCGGCGACGGCGGCCTCCCAGGCCGCGGCCAGGTCGGCCGTCAGGATCCGCCAGGACACCCCGTCCACGGCCAGGTGGTGCACGCACAGCAGCAGCCGGTCCGGCGCCGCCCCACCGGTGTCGAAGCGGACCGCCCGCAGCATCGCCGAGGCCGCCGGGTCCAGTTGTCCGGCCGCCTCCCGGGCCGCTTCCGCCATGACCGCGGCGCGGGCGGACTCGTCCGACCCGGCGACGTCGACGGTGCGGTACAGCCCGGACACGTCGACCGAACCGGGCTCGCCGATCGTGCACAGGGGCCCCTCCGGGCCGGCGGTCACGCCGAGGCGCAGCGCCCCGTGCCGGTCCACGACCGACTGCAGGACCCGTACGAGCGTCGCGTCGTCCGCGCCCTCGGGCAGGGCCAGCACCATGGACTGGCTGAAGCGGCCGATGGGGCCCGGCCCGTCGAGGAGCCAGCGCATGACCGGCGTCGCGGGGAGCGGACCGCACTCCGGCACGTCCGGACCTGCGGCGGCCCGGGAGGTTCCGTGGCCGGGGTCGCCCACGGCCGTGGCGAGGGCGGCCGCGGTCTTGTGCGCGAACACCTCGCGCAGGGTGAAGGAGAAGCCCCGCGCCCGCGCCCGGCTGGTCAGGCCCAGGGCGGTGATGCTGTCACCGCCGAGCTCGAAGAAGTTGTCGTCCGGGGTCGCGGTGACGCCGAGGGCCTCGGAGAACAGCGCCGCGAGCGCCTGCTCGGTGGCGCCGTACGCACGCTCGGGGTGCTCCGGGCGGGCCCCGGCCTCGGGTACGTGGAGCCGCGCGCGGTCGACCTTGCCGCCCGGGGTGAGGGGCATCCGGTCCACCGCCACGAAGGTGCGGGGCACCATGTAGCCCGGCAGGACCCGGCCCAACTCGGCCGCGAGCACAGCTGGTTCGGGCGCCGGGCCGCCGTCGCCCGGCGGCGCCACGAAGGCGACGAGCCGACGGGCTCCGCCCGCGGGGGCGTGCACCACGACCGCGGCCTGCCCCACCGAGGGCTGCCGGCCGAGCACCGCCTCGATCTCGCCCAGTTCGATCCGGTGTCCGTTGATCTTGACCTGGCGGTCCACCCGCCCGAGGAACTCCAGTTCGCCCCGCGACGACCAGCGTACGAGGTCTCCCGTCCGGTACATCCGCGCACCGGGCACACCGGAGAAGGGGTCGGGCACGAAGCGGTCGGCCGTCATGGCCGCGCGCCCCGCGTACCCCTGGGCGAGACCCGCGCCGGCCACGCACAGCTCGCCGGTCGCCCCCGGCGGCAGCAGCCGCAGCCCCCGGTCGACCACGTACGCGCGGTGGTTGACCATCGGGCGCCCGATCGGCGGGATCCGGCCGTGCGAGGGCGGAACCACCCGGTGCATGGTCACGGACACGGCGGCCTCGGTGGGCCCGTACGCGTTCCAGACCTCGCGGCCGTCCACCGCCCAGCGGTCGACGGCGTCCCCCGACGGGGCCTCGCCGCCCGTGGACAGGAAGCGCAGCGCGGGCAGTCCGGCCGGGTCCAGCAGCGGCAGGAGCGCCGGCGGCAGGTCGGCGACCGTCACCGCGTGCTCGGCGAGCAGCGCCTGGAGCCGGTCGACGTCGAGCCGCTCGGCGTCGGTGGCGAGGACCAGGGTGGAACCGCTCAGCAGGGAGCCGAACACGTCCAGGACCGACACGTCGAAGGACAGCGAGGCGAACCCGAGGAACCGCTCCGCGTGCCCGGACCCGCCGGAACCGATGCCGTCGCCCGCGCCGCACAGAGCGAGGTGGCCGCGTACGAAGTCGACGGCCGCCGCGTGCGGGACGACGACGCCCTTCGGCTCGCCCGTACTGCCGGAGGTGTACAGCAGGTACGCGGCGGACGCCGCCGGCACCGGTACGGCCCTCCGGCCGCCACGGACCCTCTCGGTCGGCGCGCCCGCGTCGACCACGGACGGGAGGTCGTGCGGCAGCCGGTCGCGGCTGCCCGGCCCGGCGACGACCGTGCGCAGACCCGCGTCGCGGACGATGTAGGCGATGCGCTCGGGCGGCAGGCCGGGGTCGAGCGGCACGTAGCAGCCGCCCGCCTTCAGGACACCGAGCAGGGCCGCGACCATCGACGGCGAGCGCTCCACGCACACACCGACCGGCGTGCCCGGTTCCACGGCCGGCCGCAGCCGGTCCGCGATGTCCTCGGCCCAGGCGTCGAGTTCCCGGTAGGTGACCTCCTGGCCGGCGCAGATCACGGCGGCCTTCCCGGGTATGCGCGCCGCCGCCTCCTCGAAGAGCGTGTGCAGCAGGGCGTCCCCGGGTGCGGGGTCGGCGCCGCCCTCGGCGAAGGCGGCGAGCCGCTCCTCGTCCTCGGCGGTCAGGAAGGGCAGCGAGCCGACCGGGGTCTCGTCGTCGGCCGAGGCGAGCGCGACCAGGAAGCGGGTGAACCGCACGCGCAGCGCGTCGAGTTCGGCCGGTCCCAGGTCGGCGGCGTCACCCTCGGCCTGCACGGTCAGCGGGCTGTCGCCGCCCCGGTCGTAGACGTTGAGGGAGACGTGCTCCACGGGGCCGACCGAAAGGTTGTGCGCGGAGGCGGGAGCACCGGCGAAGGACAGCTCGTAGTCGAAGGACATGAGGTTGACGGCGGCGTCCCACAGCCGGGGCCCGGTTCCGGTGAACTCCTCGATGCGGTACCGCTGGTGGCGCAGGGCCTCCTTGATGCCGGCCGAGGTGCTCCGCAGCAGCTCCCCGACCGTGGTGTCCGCGGTGACTGGCAGCCGCAGCGGCAGCACCTTGGAGAACATGCCGGGTGTCCGGCGGGCATCCGGGGTGGTGCGGCCGGTGACCGGCAGGCCCAGGACCACGTCCTCGGTGCCGCCCGCGCGGTGCAGGTGGGCGGCGGCCGCGGCCATCACCAGCGCCGACCAGCGCGTGCCGTGCCGGCGCGCGGCGTCGCGCAGGGTGCGGGCGTCGGCGGGGTCGAGGTCTCCGCTCACCCGCACCGTCGTACCCGAGGCGGGCGCCGGGACGCTGCCGGTGAAGGACACGGGCTCGGGGGCGCCGTCCAGTCGGGTCCGCCAGAACTCCCGGTCGGCCGCGCACCGTCCGGAGCCCGCGTACTCCTCCTCCTCGGCCACGATCCGCTCCCACGGCGTGCTCTCGGGGGCCGGGACGGGCTCTCCCGCGACCAGCGCCGAGTACACCTCCGCGGTCCGCCGCGCGAGGATCGAGCCGGTGATCCCGTCCGCGACGAGGTGGTGGTAGCCCTGCATCCAGCGGTACGTCGCCGGACCGGTCCGTACCAGGAGGTGCCGGCACACGTCCCCGGTCGCCAGGTCCGTAGGCCGGGCCAGCTCTGCGCGCATAAGCCGCTCGGACTCGGCGTCCGGGTCCGGGTGGTCGCTCACGTCGGCCGTCGCCATCCGCAGCGGCGGCGGACCGGCGGGTATCTGGTGCACCACCGCGTCCACCTCGGCGAAGCGGACGCACAGCGTCTCGGTTCCGGCCACCGTCGTGCGCACCGCTTCGGCGAGCAGCGCCGGATCCACCGCCCCGCGGATCTCCAGGTACTCGGCGATGGTGTAGTCGAGGCGGGTGGGGTCGAGCTGCTGTGCGAACCAGACGCCGTTCTGCGGCGGGGTCAGGGGCAGCGGCCCGCGGTCGTGAGTGGCCATGCGGTGGTCAGTCTCCTCAGTCGGATCGGTCGATCAACGACGACGTGAGGCCACTGTCCGCGACGGCCGGACGGTCCCGAAAGTCCCACTAATACGCCTCTTGACGACGCCCGATCCGCTCGGAGAAATCCTCGGTACCGCGATCACGTGACAGGTGGATCCAGGTGCTCCGGTCCACGGCACACCCCGGGAACCCAGGGGCCGGCGGTGCGGGCACGGATCCTGACATCGATGTCGAGGTGTCGGCGCGTGCGGAGGTGCCGGCACCGGCACCGGCGCTCTCCGGGCCGTCGGGTGCGAGCAGCCCGTGCCGGTGGGCCAGGTAGCCGAGCTGGAAGCGGCTCGTCGCGCCGAGCTGACGCATGATGGCGGAGACATGGCGCTGGCAGGTACGCACCGAGATGCCGAGGGCGCGGGCCGTGGCACGGTCGTCGTCGCCCCGCACCAGGTGTTGCAGGATGGATCGTTTCGCCTGGTCGGCGACGCCCTGGATGAAGGCCTTCTCGCGCGGTTTGCCGATGGGCTCGCCCGTCGCCCACAGCAGGTCGAACATCTCGGCGACGAACGCGACCAGGTCGGGACTGCGGACGAGCAGGGCCCCGCCCGCCGTTTCCGGGAGCGGGAGGGCGAGCAGGGAGCGGTCGAGGACCAGGCACCGGGCCAGGCCGCCGGACACCGTCCTCGCCTCGGCCCCGAGAGCCGCCAGCTCCGTCTCGTACCGCAGGGTCGGCGGGTCGAAGCGGGCCGAGTGCTGGTACAGCGTGCGCACGGGGACTCCACGGGCGAGCAGGTCCCGGTGCCGGAGGCGGGCACGGCGCAGCTCGTCCTCGTGCAGGGGGCCGCCCGGCTGTGCGCTGAGCACCTCCTGCGTGCACGCGGCGGAGTGCCGGTCGAGGACGCGCCGCAGTTCGGCCGCCGACTCGATGCGCTCCAGCGGCGGCCCCTCAAGGGTCCGTTGGCGCGCGGCGTGCACGATGGCCAGCTCCGCGAGCTGTCCCCGCATGCGCAGCAGGTCGAGCTGGGCTCCCTGGACGCGGTCCTCCCACCGCTTGAGCAACCGCGCGGACACCTCGGTGGGGTTGGTGGCTGCAAAGCAGTCGGGGCCGGTCTGCCGGACCAGGCCGCTGGAGACGAGGGCGTCGAGGGTACGGGCCATGGTGCCCGGTTCCGTCCGGGCGCGCACCTGGCTTCCCTGGAGGGGCCCGTGTTCTGCGAACTCTCGGTAGAGGGCCATCTCCTCGGAGGTGAGCTCACGAGGTCGATCACGGTCCTGCGGGCGGTTCGGTGCGCCTGGTTTCATTTCGCTGCCCTCTCGTTCGCATCCGTCGCGATCGCGATGCTAGGAGACTCCGCGACGGCCCCGCCGCCACAGGAACGTGTATCAGACACATTTCTTGCTGCCGGGACGTGGGGGGAGGGTGGCGCAAGTTCCTTGATCCGGTGCGGAATTCGCCGGACGGGGCGAACCGGGCGGCCGGACGGCGCCGTACGGCGGACCCCGATGGGGATGGCCGGAACGCGCAGGGGTCCGCCTGGAAATTGCAGCAAGTTCTTGCTGTCGTCTTCCCGACAGGCGGTAAGACGACGGTCGCGGCCCATTGGCGGGTGGCCGTCCGCCCCTCGATGCTGATCGGGCGCGCCGATCGGGGATGCGCTCCGCGCAGGAAAGGTGCGAACGCATGTCGATCCCAGACGACCGGGCGGCCCGCCCGTCGGGGCCGCCCGGGCCGGCTGCCGGGCTCAGTCGTCCGCCGGATGGATCACCTCGACCCCCTGGTCGCGCAGCACCTCGATCACAGGGGAGTCCGCCGGGGCGTCCGTGACCACGAGGGCGATCTCCTCCATGGCGCAGATGCGGCCCAGCGCCGCCCGGCCGATCTTGTCGGCGGTGGCGACGAGGACCACGCGCTGCGCCGCGGCGACCGCCGCCCGCTTCACCTGGACGTCGTCGAGGTTGTAGGCGGTGGCCCCCTGGACGGGATCGACCCCGCAGCATCCCAGGACGAACGTGTCGAAGCAGAGGTCCTTGAAGGTCTGTACGGGCGTGGAGCCGTAGAAGGACAACTCCTCGGGGCGCACCTGCCCGCCCGGCAGCACCAGTTGGATGCCGGGGTGCGCGGACAGGGTGAAGGCCGCGTGCAGGGAGAGGGGGGCGACGGTGAGCTGGCGGTGCGCCATGGCCTTGGCGACGGCCACGGCGGTGGTACCCGTGTCCAGCGCCACCGTCTCGCCGTCGGTGAGCAGGTCGACCACGGCGCGCGCGAGCCGCTCCTTGGTCTGCGATCCGGACATGGCCCGGATCGCGTAGGGAGGCTCGACGCCGCCGGGCAGGCTGCTCACCGCGCCGCCGCGCACGCGGCGCAGGGCCCCCCGGGACTCCAGTACCTCCAGGTCCCGGCGGACGGTCATCTCGGACGCCCCGGTGGCCTGGGCCAGCTCGGCCACCGTCGCGCGGTTCTGCCGCATGAGCAGCCCCACCACGAACTTGTGCCTCTCCATCACGTTCATGTGTCTGCTTTTAGCACAGATGGAGGCACCGGATGGCTGGGATGCGCGCTTCGAGCATCGAATTTGTTGAAACGAACATTCAGCGTGTGTAGTTTGTGCGGAACCGTGGGAACTTCCTGCCGCTGTGAACGTTGATCGTGTTCATTCGGCCGCGACCGATGAGGAGAGCCATGACCGCCACCCATGAGGCCGAACTGCCGGAAGGGGGGAAGCCCCTCCTCACCACCGTCGCGATCGGGGCCTCCTGCCTGGCGTTCGTGGTGATCGGCGCCCTCCAGGCGCTCTACGGTCCGGCGATCCCGGCCCTGCGCGACGAGTTCGGCATCAGTCCGGCCG
>NZ_JBSGZP010000214.1:0-10739 GCF_053611065.1 Streptomyces sp. NPDC054840 | reverse complement strand
GCGGCCTTCGGGGGCTAGTGTGGCGTGGACGCCCCCGCCGCGTACCGCCGGCGGGGCGCCCGGCCCGGCGGGCCGCGCGGGCGGGTGCGGCGGGGGGGCGGGGGCCGCGCCCCGGGACGCTGGGCCGCAGGGGCCACATACGGTGTGAGGCGCGGTGGGCCCGTGCGGGCCGGCTGCCGGGGCGCTGCCCCCGGATCCCGCGCCTCGAACGCCGACGGGGCTGTGTTCGCTACGCGAAGACGACCGTCCGGGCGCCGTTCAGCAGCACGCGGTGCTCGCTGTGCCACTTCACCGCCCGCGCGAGCGCCTGGCACTCCACGTCCCGGCCGATCGCCACCAGCTGGTCCGGCGTCACCTCGTGGCCCACCCGCTCGACCTCCTGCTCGATGATCGGCCCCTCGTCGAGGTTCGCCGTCACGTAGTGCGCGGTCGCGCCGATCAGCTTCACGCCTCGCGCGTGCGCCTGGTGATACGGCTTCGCGCCCTTGAAGCTCGGCAGGAACGAGTGATGGATGTTGATGATCCGCCCGCTCAGTTCGGTGCACAGCTTGTCGGACAGCACCTGCATGTAGCGCGCCAGGACGACCAGGTCGACGTTCTCGGCGCGCACCAGCTCCAGCAGCTGTGCCTCCGCCTCCGCCTTCGTGTCCTTCGTGACGGGGATGTGCACGAACGGGATGTCGTAGGAGCCGACCAGTTCGGCGAAGTCGGTGTGGTTGGAGACCACCGCCGCGATCTCGACCGGCAGGGCGCCGATGCTCGTACGGAACAGCAGGTCGTTCAGGCAGTGGCCGAACTTGGACACCATGAGGATGATCCGCATGCGCTCCTCGGAGCGGTGGATCTGCCAGTCCATCTTGAAAGAGTCGCCGATCGCGGCGAAGCTGGCGCGCAGCTTCTCGACCGTCACCGGGGGCTCGGCCTCGAAGTGCACCCGCATGAAGAAGAGCCCGGTCTCCCGGTCTCCGAACTGCTGGCTGTCCACGATGTTGCATCCGGTCATGAAGAGGTAACTCGACACGGCATGCACGATGCCCTGCTTGTCGGGGCAGGACATGGTCAGGACGTACTGGGGCTGGGCCTGGGCCTCGGTGTGCGGGTCGCTCATGACCGCACAGCCTTTCACACCGCGCGGGTGAGGATCTTCAGCGCATCGAGCGATGTGGGTCGCACGTCGGGGTCGTCCCCATCGGCTTCCGCCAGCCGTACGTGGGCCTCGCGCGCGGCACGTACCGCCTCGGGCCACGCGTGGTGCTCCAGGTAGGCGGAGACGGGGGCGTCGGGGCCGATCTGGTGGAGGATGCGGAGCACCCGCAGCACGGCGAGGTCGACGACGGCAGCCTCCTGCGAGTCGCGGAAGATCGTGCCGACGTACTTCTCGGCGGACCAGCTGTCGAGCCAGGTGTCCTCGACGAGCCGGTACACGGCGTCGGTGATGTCGCCGTACGCCTCGTCGCCGGCCAGCCAGGTGTCCTCGTGGAAGACCGGATCGGAGAGCATGTGCAGCGCCGAGCGCACGTTGCTGCGCCAGCGCCACCAGGGCATGTCGTTGAGGGGCATGCCGCCCATGGTGGAGGAGCGGCCACCGCGTCGGGAAGGGTTCTTCGAACCTTGGGCGAATGTCACGCTTTCGATCGTACGTTCCTGGTCAGCGCGATCTTGAGGCGCCTACGGGGGACGGCGCCCCCGTAATTCACCTGGACGTCACCCGATGTTGTGTCCATCTCACTCGACAGTTACCGGCGGGGCGGAATGGTGCATGGACATGACCAACTCGCGACGCGCCGTATCCCTCTCCCGCACCCTCGTGGCCACGGCGATGGGTACATGCCTCCTCGCCGGGTGCGGGGCACTGTCCGGGGGGCCGGGGGGCTCGGGGGGCTCCGGGGGCACCGTCACCGTCCTGACCTTCGCACCGGAAAGCACCAAAGCGACCAACATGCCCGGAATGACCGGCATGGCCAAGGCGTACGAGCGCTGGGTGAACTCCAAGGGCGGGATCAACGGCCGCAAGCTGCGCGTACTGACGTGCAACGAGAAGAACACGGCCTCCGGCGCCGCCGACTGCGCCCGCAAGGCCGTCGCCGAGAAGGCCATCGCCGTCGTCGGCTCCTACAGTCAGCACGGCCGCGCCTTCATGGCACCGCTGGAGGCGGAGGGCATCCCCTTCATCGGCGGCTACGGAGTCTCCTCCGAGGAGTTCCAGTCCCCGCTGTCCTACCCGGTCAACGGCGGCCAGCCCGTCCTCATCGCCGGCGCCGGCCACCAGCTGGGCCGCGCATGCAACCAGGTCGCCCTGGTCCGCCCCGACACCCTCACGGGCGACGCCCTGCCGGTCCTGCTCAACGCCGGACTGCGGGCCAACAAGATGGCGGACGCCTCCGACATCCGGGCCGCCGAGGACTCCGCCGACTTCGGGCCGCAGGCCCGCGAGGCCCTCGCGCACACCAGCGGCACCGGCAAGGAGAAGGAAAAGGAGAAGGGCTGCGTGACCGCCGTCCTCGGCGAGCGCACCGAGACCTTCTTCGACGCCTTCCGCCGGACCGACGCCCAGCGCAGGAAGCCGCAGATCTCCTCCGTCCTGGGCAGCGTCAGCCAGTCCCTGGTGGACCGCACGGGCGGCAAGGAGAGCCCCTTCGAGGGCGCGTACCTGACCAGCTGGTACCCGGTGGCCGCCGATCCGCTCTGGGAGCCCATGCGGAAGGTGGTCTCCGACTTCGCCTTCGGCGACGACACCGTCGATCCCGACGACAGCGGGGCGCAGACCACCTGGATCGCGTACACCGTGCTCAGCGAGATCCTCAAGCGTTTCAAGGAGGACGAGCGGCTCACCGGCTACAAGGTCAAGCGCGCCCTGAACGAGTCGCAGCCGGTCAACACCGGCGGTCTCACCCCGGACCTGAGCTGGCGCTACCAGGACATGCGCGCCGTCGCCGGCTTCCCCCGCATCGTCAACGGCCAGGTCACCTTCCAGATCGTGCAGTCCGGGCGGCTCGTGGCGCAGCCCGGCGAGCGGCCCCTGGACATGACCCCGACCCTGGTGACGGCCCCGCCGCTGGCCTGACCCGGCCCCCGACCCGGTCCCGGACCCGCCTCAGAGCTGGGACTTGTCCCGCTTGGTGAGGCCGTACTTGCCCGCGATCGCGTTCCACATGGTCGCGGCTGACTCCTTGGCCTTCGTCGCCTCGCCGCTCGACCGGTTGCCGTCGGAGGCGTTCTTGGTGGCCTTGGCCTTGCCGTCCTTGCACTTGTCGTCGTCCACGTCGTCGGCCCAGGCCGCGTAGCTGTTGTCGGCGTCCGCCGAGGACTGCCAGGCCTTGGTCAGGGACGCGGACAGCTTCGCGTGGTCCGGGAGCTGGTCCAGCTTCAGCTCCTGGAGACGGGTGATGAGCTCCTCGCGCTGGCGGGCCGCGTCGCGCAGGTCGGCGGCCGCCTGGTCGAGGTTGCTGCAGCCCTTGATGTCCTCCACGGCCTTGATCACCGCGGCCCGGCTGTCGTTGCTGTCGGCGAGGAGCTTGTCCAGCTGGACGGCCTGCGGGCGGGCCGGGTCGACCGGAGCCTCGCCCCCGGGGGCCGCGGGACCGCCGCTCGCGGTCGGGGCGGCGGCGACCGCGCCCGGGTCGTTGTTCTGCGGCTTGCCGTCGGCGAGCAGCGCACCGACGCCGAGCCCGACGACGGCCAGGCCGATGACCACCGCGGCGATGATCGCGGGCGAGAGCTTGCGCCCGGTCTCCGGGGGCGGCGGCGGTGCGTACTGCTGCTGCGGGTGCGGCTGCTGGTACTGCGGCTGCTGGAGGTGGGGCTGCTGGTACTGGGGCTGCTGCGGGCGCTGCGGGTGAGGGCGCGGCGGCGGCTGACGCAGCACCGGCTCCTGGACGGGCGGCAGGTGCTGGGTGTGCCCGGCGGAGTCGTCGCCCCGGAAGAGCCCGTCGAACCCTTCGGCGGCGGGGACCGGCGGGATGTACTGGGTCGCCGCCTCGTCGTGGCCGGGAGCCGCCGGGACCGGCGGCATGTACTGGGTCGCCGCCTCGTCGTGGCCGGGAGCCGCCGCGACCGGCGGGATGTACTGGGTCGCCGCCTCGTTGTGCGCGGCCGCCGGGACCGGCGGGATGTACTGCGTCGCCGCCTCGGGCAGAGGCGGATAGCCGTAGCCGTGGGGATCCCCCGGCCCCTCGTAGCCGGGCCCCACCACGTGTCCGGGCGCGGCCTCCGGGGCGGGATAGGCCTGCGGATATCCGTACGCGGCCCCGTGCGGCGACTGCTGCTGCAGCTGCTCCGGCTGCTGCTGCGCCTGCTGTTCCGGGTACGCCGGGTACCCGGGCGCCGGGTCCGGGACCCACGGGGCACCCGGCTGGGGGGCGCCCCCTTGTCCGCTCTGCGTCACCGGGACTCCTTCTCCGACTCGCCCGACCCTACGGAACCGTCGGGTCACGCTACCCCGTCACGCACCACCACGGTGAGAGCACCCCGCACCCCGTCCGGCCTCGCCCGCGATCGAGGCACGGGGTCCGGGGCCGGTCCGGGGCCCGCCCGGGGCCGGTCCGGGGCCCGCCCGGGGCCGGTCCGGGGCCGGCCCGGGGCGGAGAGCCGTCCTCCGGCCTCGCCTACGCGGTCACCTCCAGCCGCGCCGCGAACTCCCGCACCGCCGCCTCCTCCCGGTACGGCTCCAGCCGGGCCCGGAAGTCGTCCAGGTACTCCACGCCCCGGTTCGAGCGGAGCCCCTCCAGCAGTTCCGCCGCCTGCGTCGCCGTCAGACAGGCCTGTTCCACCTCCCGCTGCTGCACCTGCGCCGCCGCCAGCAGCAGCAGCCCGATGGCCCGGCGGCGCGCCTTGCCCGCCGGGAGGCCCCGCAGGGCCTCCTCCGCCCGCCTGGCCGCCGCGTCCGCCTGGCCGAGGTCGCGGTGGCAGTGCGCCAGCTCGTCCGCGAGGTACGCCGCGTCGAAATGGCGGATCCACACCGGGTCGTCGCCCGACTCCGGCTCCGCCCGCTCCAGCGCGCTCACCGCCCGCCCCGACAGCACCGCCGTCGCCCGGGTGTCCCCGAGCAGGGCGTGTCCGCGCGCCTCGGCCGCGTAGAACATGGCCTCGACCCGCGGGGTCACCTGCCCGCGCGTCCCCTCCTGCGCGGCCCTGGCCAGCTGCGCGATCTCCCTCGGGTTGCCCAGTTCGGCGGCGAGGTGGCTCATGGACGCCGCGAGCACGTACCCCCCGTACGCCCGGTCCCCCGCCGCCTGGGCGAGGCGCAGCGCCTGGATGTAGTAACGCTGGGCCAGGCCCGGCTGGCCCGTGTCCACCGCCATGTAGCCGGCCAGCTCGGTCAGCCGGGCCACCGCCGCGAACAGGGCCCGCCCGACGGGCTCCCGGTACGAGCCGCCGATCAGCCCGGACACCACCGAGTTGAGGTAGTGCACGACCACCGGCCGGACGTGCCCGCTGCCGAAGCGGTGGTCGAGGTCCTTGAGGGCCTCGGTGGTCGCGCGGACCGCCTCCACGTCCGGCATGCCGACCCGCGAGCCGCCACTGCGGGCGACCTGGGTGTCGGCCCCGGTGATCAGCCAGTCCCTGCTCGGCTCCACGAGCGCGGAGGCGGCGACGCTGGAGCCGGCGAGGAAGTCGCCACGGCCGACGTCGCTGCGCCACAGCTCGCAGACCTGCTCGATGGCGCCGATGACGGTCGGGGAGAACTGCAGGCCGACGCCGGAGGCGAGGTTCTTCCCGTTGGCCATGCCGATCTCGTCGATGGTGACGGTCCGGCCCAGTTTGCGCCCGAGCGCCTCGGCGATGATTCCGGGAGCCCGGCCGCGCGGCTGCTGGCCGCGCAGCCACCGGGCCACGGAGGTCTTGTCGTAGCGGAGATCGAGGCCGTGCTCGGCCCCGCACATGTTCACGCGCCGGGCGAGCCCGGCGTTGGAGCACCCGGCTTCCTGGATGAGCGCCTGCAGCCGTTCGTTCGGCTGGCGGGCGACGAGAGGCCTGGCTGCCATGAAAACCCCCTGCTGACCGCGGGTGATCCGTTGGAATGATCACTTCCCGCCTGATGTGCGGAGAATCTTCCGCTCTGCGTCGTGTCGCTACCCAACTCCGGTGCCCCGGCCTCCTACGCGCCCCCACGCATGCATCAGTGCGCCCCGTATGCAGGATCGATGCTCCGCCCGCCCCTTGGTTTACGCCCGTAACCCCGGGTGACCCGAGGAGTTGTGATGGGCGTGGAAGAGACCATCGGAGTCACGGAGACCGTACCCATCCCCAAGCAGCGCGGCGAGCAGCTGCTGGACCATGCCGTGCGGTACGCGGAAGAACGGCACTGGGATGTCTTCGCCGGCACCTGGTTGGAGCCCGGGGACGGCCGCGAGCTGTGCTCCTGCGGAGCCGCGGACTGCCCGGTGCCCGGCGCGCACCCGGCGGTGAAGGACTGGGCGGCGCAGGCCACCGGCAGCGCGGTGCAGGTCCGACGGATCTGGGCGAAGCACCCCCAGGCCTCGATCCTGCTGCCCACGGGGCGGACGTTCGACGCGCTGGACGTGCCCGAATCGGCCGGATTCCTCGCGCTGGCGCGGCTGGAGCGGATGGAGCGCACCCTCGGGCCGGTCACCCTGACCCCTGACCACCGGATGCTGTTCTTCGTCCTCCCGGGTGCCGGCGTCAAGGTGCCCGACCTGGTGCACAAGCTGGGTTGGCCGGCCGCCACGATCGACCTGGTGGCGCGGGGCGAGGGCGAGTACGTGGCGGCGCCGCCCACCCGCTTCGGCGGCCGGGGCGCGGTCCAGTGGGCGCGGCGGCCCACGCCGGCGAACCGGTGGCTGCCGGACACGGAGGAGCTGATCGACGCGCTGGCGTACGCGTGCGGCAGCGAGGCCGCGGCGGAGCGCAAGCGCCGCCAGGGCTGACCGACCCCCGGAACACGCCCGACGGACCTGCGAAATCAGGGCGAAAACTGATGACATAAGTAACTGCTCAGGCCTCTCCCCCTCCTCCTATGGTGAAAAAGGAACGACCAACGGGGACGTGATGAGAGGCAGGCGCATGCCGGACCAGGGCGATGCGACGGGTGGAACGTACGGAACGGGTGGCGCGCGCTCCGCGCCGCCCGCCGTGCGGGTGGAAGGTCTGTGGAAGCGGTTCGGCGAGCAGGTGGCCGTCGCCGGGATCGATCTGGAGCTGCCCGCCGGGCAGTTCATCGGTCTGGTGGGCCCGAACGGGGCGGGCAAGACGACCACGCTGTCGATGGTGACCGGACTGCTGCGCCCCGACATGGGGCGGGTCCACGTCGCGGGGCACGACGTGTGGGCGGACCCCACCGAGGTGAAGGCGCGGATCGGCGTACTGCCCGAGGGGCTGCGGCTCTTCGAGCGGCTGTCGGGGCGCGAACTGCTCGGCTACATGGGCCGGCTGCGCGGGCTGCCGGGCGAGGAGACCGACAAGCGGGCGACGCAGCTGCTGGACGTCCTCGACCTCGCGGGCTCGCAGCACAAGCTGGTCGTGGACTACTCGACCGGTATGCGCAAGAAGATCGGTCTGGCGGCCGCCCTGCTGCACAACCCCGAAGTGCTCTTCCTGGACGAGCCGTTCGAGGGCGTCGACCCGGTGTCGGCGCAGACCATCCGCGGAGTGCTGGAGCGCTACACGGCCTCCGGCGCCACGGTCATCTTCTCCTCCCACGTGATGGAGCTCGTCGAGTCGCTGTGCGACTGGGTCGCCGTGATGGCCGCCGGCCGGATCCGCGCCGCGGGCCCGCTGGCCGACGTACGGGGCTCCGCGCCCTCGCTGCAGGCCGCCTTCCTCGAACTGGTCGGCGCGCACGGGCGCGACGCGGCCGGGGACTCGCTGGAGTGGCTCGGCGGCGGCTCCGGGGCGGGATCGCGATGACCTCGCCCGCCAACCCCGCCCACCCCGCCGCCGCCGGCCCGGTCGGCCTGGTGCCCACCTCCCCCACCGGGCCCACCCGGTCCACCGGAACCGCCGGGGCCTCGGCCGTCGCGTCGATCCCGCTGACCCCGATCTTCGTCCGCCTCAAGCTGTCGCTGCTGCGCAACGGCCTGAAGGGCTCCTCGAAGCGCAAGGCCGCCTACTTCTCGACGCTGGCCCTCGCCCTGTTCGTCGGCTTCTTCGTGACGCTCGGTCTGGCCCTGCTGCACGGGAACGCCCACGCGGGCACCGTCGTCGTCCTGCTGGCCGCCGTCCTGGCCCTCGGCTGGGCCTTCATGCCGCTGTTCTTCCCCACCGGGGACGAGACCCTCGACCCGAGCCGGCTGGTCATGCTGCCGCTGCGCCCGCGTCCGCTCGTACGGGCCCTCCTCGCCTCCTCGCTGGTCGGCATCGGGCCGCTGTTCACCCTGTGCCTGGCCACCGGCTCCGTTCTGGCCGTCGCGCGCGGCGCGGCCGGCGCGGTGGCGGCCGTGGTGGCCGCGCCCCTGCTGGTGCTCGGGTGCGTGACCCTCGCGCGGGCGGTGGCCACGGCCAACGTGCGGCTGCTGACCAGCCGCAAGGGGCGCGACCTGGCCGTGCTCAGCGGCCTGCTGATCGCCGTGGGCGGGCAGCTGGCCAACTTCGCCAGCCAGAGCCTGTTCCAGGCGGGCGGCCTGGCCTCCCTGGAGCCCGTGGAGGCCGTGGTGCGCTGGCTGCCGCCGGCGACCGCCGTCGGCATGGTGGACTCGGCGAGCGAGGGCGCGTACGGGGTGGCGGCCGCCCAACTGGCCCTGACCCTGGCCGCCGTGGCCGGCCTCCTGTGGTTCTGGGAGCGGAGCCTGACCCGGCTGATGGTCACCCCGGACGGCTCGACCATCACGGCGGCCCGGCCGATGAAGGACCGCGGGGCGGGCGGCCTGTGGACCCTGCTGCCCGCCGGCCGGACGGGCGCGACCATGCAGCGCACACTGCGCTACGCCGTCCGCGATCCGAAGACCAAGGCGTCCTGGGTGACCGCGCTGGCGATCGGCCTGATCATCCCCGTCTTCAACGCCCTCCAGGGCACCGGATCCGTCTACCTCGGCTGCTTCGGCGCCGGCATGCTCGGCATGCAGATGTACAACCAGTTCGGCCAGGACACCTCCGCGTTCTGGATGGTCGCGCAGACCATCTCGTCCACGCGCGACGCGTACACGGAACTGCGGGCGCGGGCCGCCGCGCTGGCCCTGGTCACCGTCCCGTACACGGTCCTGGTCACCACCATCACGGCCGCGGTGATCGGTGACTGGTCCGCCCTCCCGGCGGCCACCGGCCTGGCCCTGGCCCTGCTGGGCTCGATGCTCTGCACGGGCGCACTGGCCTCGGCCCGCTTCGCGTACTCGATCCCGTCGGACGGCGCCTTCAAGAACGTCGCACCCGGGCAGGGCGGGCTCGCCTGGGCGGGCATCTTCGCCGGACTGCTGGTCTCGGCGGTGATCTCCGCCCCGGTGATCGTCCTGACGATCTGGCTCAAGGTGGGGGGCCACCAGGACATCTCCTGGATCGTGCTCCCGCTGGGCATGGCCTGGGGCACGCTGGCCGCCTGGGCGGGCCTGCGGCTCGCGGCCCCGACGGTGGCGCGGCAGCTTCCGGAGATCCTGTGGGCGGTCAGCAAGGGCTGACCCCCGACGCCGGCCACGCCGGACGGGCCGGCTTCCCCGTCTCGCGCGGAGGGGAGGCCGGCCCGCCCGTGCGGTGGTGTCAGGGGGCCTCGGCCTTGATGCCGTCGAGGAAGGGTTCCAGGACTTGACGCCAGGCCGTCGGATGGTCGTAGTGGAGGTAGTGGCCCGCGTCGGGGATTTCCGCGTACTGGCCGGCCGGGAGGACACGGACCATTTCCTGCGCCTCGGCCCGGCCCAGTTCACCGTCCAGGCCGCGGACCACCAGGGTCGGGCAGCGGACCTGGGCGAGCTCCTCCCAGTGGGCGTCGTGGACCCAGGTCTCGCGGGCCGTCAGCATCTGGCGGCGGGAGAAGACCGGGCGCCAGCCGTCCGCGGCCTCGTGCATGACCTCGGCGAAGAAGGCGCCGCGGCCGGGATCGGGGCGTTCCACCCGGGGATCGTCCTCTCCGAACCAGCGGCGGGCCGCGTCCTGGGTGGGGAAGGGCAGGGGCCAGTGGTGGAACCAGTCCTCCCATTCCTGCTGGGAGGCCGCGCC
This sequence comes from Streptomyces sp. NPDC054840, assembly GCF_053611065.1. Lineage (NCBI taxonomy): Bacteria > Bacillati > Actinomycetota > Actinomycetes > Kitasatosporales > Streptomycetaceae > Streptomyces > Streptomyces sp. NPDC054840. Next base: position 638 of record NZ_JBSGZP010000214.1, on the reverse strand, counting down.
CAGGGCGGAGGCGCGCATGTCGCAGATGACCACGGCTTCGACCAGCTCGGGGCGGCGGGCCGCGAGCTGCCAGGCGGTGAGGGCGCCCATGGAGTGACCGATCAGCGTCACGGGGGCGAGGCCGAGCTGCTCGACGGCCGCTTCGGCGTCGGCCACGAAGGCCTCACGGCCCAGGGAGGTGGGGGTGCCGTCAGGGGCGGCGGGCGGGCGGCCGCTCTGGCCGTGTCCGCGCTGGTCCAGGGCCACGACGCGGCGGCGCTCGCGGAGCCAGCGGGCGGTACCGGCCCAGTGGAAGGCGCGGCCCATCAGGCCGTGCAGTAACAGCACACCGGGGCGGGTGTCGGGCTCGGCCTCCGCTCGGCGGAACTCCCAGGCGGCCAGGCGGACACCTTCGGCCCCTGTCACATCGACGCGCTGTACCACCGCAGATGCACCCCCTTCGCTCCCCGCCAGACTATCGAACCCGTATTCGAAAACGGGTTTCTCGCCCACAACACCGCTCTTTCGAGTGACCTTGCTCAAGGATTGACCGCCGCTGCCGATGGAGATCCTTTCAACAGGGAGGCGGGCCGCTCGGGGAAGACGGTCCGAAGGGGACGACCTTGAGAGCTCGGGGCTCCAGGTCACCAGGGGAGGAT
>NZ_JBSGZP010000213.1:0-10753 GCF_053611065.1 Streptomyces sp. NPDC054840 | reverse complement strand
CGCCCGCGGCCCTGGACCGCTTGGCGTACATGCAGGTCCATACGCCGAGTGCGCCCAGCACGCCGTAGATCATGATCGGGCTTACCGTCACCATGGTCCTGGTGTCCAGGGTGTAGGCGAAAAGGATGCGGGCGAGGGCCTCGACGACGTATGCGACACCCCACACGAGCGTCATCCGGTTCATCGTGGTGCGGAAGCCCTCGAACTGCCACAGGCCGTTCCACCAGGCGGTGCTCTCCGGGGTGCCGTCGGTGGCGAACTTGCTGCCGAAGTAGAACATCAGCGGGCGCGGCGCGAGCAGCGTCCCCAGGCAGAGCAGTCCGAACAGCCCGGTGACCCCCGAGTCCTTGATGAGCAGGGCGCGGGCCGAGTGCGCGCCGACGAGCGACACGACGGCGGTGATCACCAGGAACACCAGGGTGACGACGGCGAACTCGTCGAGCTTGCGCCGCCAGGCCAGGCTGATGACGCTGTCGAGCACCGGCCAGGCGCTGCTGATCAGCAGCACGGAGAACTCGCCCACGCCGTGGTCCTCGGTGAGCACGTTGTACGTGATGATCGGTGCGACCACGTTGAGCCCGATGGTCAGGATCCAGCCGAGGGCAGTGGCACCGCCCGAGCGCTTCGGAGGTGCCGGCTGTGTGTCTTGAGTTGCTGGAGTCGACATGGTTCCCCCTGGATCGTGCCTGATGACGTGCGTAAGGGGAATCCAAAAAGATTGACGGGACGCGGACAATCCAAACGCGGTCAAATGATCATCAAGTTCTCCGGACCGACTACTTCCGGTGGGGGCGGCCCGATGTCAGGCGCGCAGGCCCCGGATCACGAGGGCGATGACGGCCTCGAACTCGGTGATGATCGTCGGCGAGAGCCAGTCGGCCGCGTACTGCGGGTCGTGGAAGCGGCCGGTGGCGTCGAAGACCGCGCGGGCCGCCGCCGGCACATCGTCGGCGGCGAGGGAGCCCGCGGCGACGCCCTCGGCGATGATCCGGCCCAGTTGGTCGATCAGCTCGGTCAGGTGCGCGTCGACCACGCCGCTGTTCTCGGCGAGCAGGACGGTGTAGGTGGCGAACAGTTCCGGGTCGTCGCCCGCCTTGTGGCGCTTGGCCTCGAAGAGGGCCTCCAGCCACGCCTCCAGCTTGGAGGGGGCGCTGCCGGTGGGGGCCGAGGCGATCTCCTCCAGCATGACCACGCTCCTCGCGAGCCAGCGGTCCGTGACGGCCTCGCGCAGCGCCGCCTTCGACGGGAAGTGCCGGTACACGCTGCCGTGGCTGACACCCAGGGCGCGGGCCACGTCCACCACGGTCGCCTTCGTGGGACCGAAGCGGCGCAGCACCTCCTCGGTGGTCACGAGGATGCGCTCGGGAGTCAAGGGCTCGGCAGCAGCGGGGGGCATGGGTACGACCGTACCGTCAGCTCAGTGCTCACTGTCGAGGTGGGCCATCTGGGCCACCGGGTACCTCTCCCCGGCCGCGGCACCTACCGGGACGGCCTCTTCGACGGCGGCCAGGTCGGCGGCGTCGAGGGAGACGTCCATGGCACCCAGTGCCTCGACGAGTCGGTCCCGGCGCCGGGCGCCCACCAGCGGCACGATGTCGACCCCGTGCCGCGGCCCCTGCGCGAGCACCCAGGCGATCGCGGTCTGGGCGACGCTCACGCCCTTGCCCTCGGCCACCTTGCGCAGCGCCTCCACCAGGTCGAGGTTCCGGTCGAGGTTGTCGCCCTGGAAGCGGGGGCTCATGCCGCGGAAGTCGCCCGGGGCCAGTGTGCGGTCGCGGGTGAAGTGACCGCTGATCAGGCCGCGGGACAGCACCCCGTACGCCGTGATCCCTATGCCGAGCTCGCGGGCGGTCGGCAGGATCTCGGCCTCGATGCCGCGGGAGATCAGTGAGTACTCGATCTGGAGGTCGGAGATCGGGGCCACGGCGGCGGCCCTTCGCAGGGTGTCCGCGCCGACCTCCGACAGGCCGATGTGGCGCACGTGTCCCGCCTCGACCGCCTCGGCGATGGCCCCGACGGTCTCCTCGATCGGCACGTCCGGGTCCACGCGCGCGATCCGGTAGATGTCGATGTGGTCCCGGCCGAGCCGCTGGAGCGAGTAGGCCAGGAAGTTCTTGACGGCTTCCGGCCGGCCGTCGTAACCGGTGAAGCCGCCCTCGACGGTACGCAGCGCGCCGAACTTGACGCTGGTCAGCGCCCGTTCGCGGGCGTCGGCGGGCGCCGTGCGCAGGGCCTCGTTGATCAGTAGTTCGTTGTGCCCCATGCCGTAGAAGTCGCCGGTGTCCAACAGCGTGTGCGTGTTGTCGGGGGTGGCGTCCAGGTAGGCGTGGATGGTCGCGATGGATTCGGCGCGGTCCGCCTCCCCGTAGAGGGCGGACATCCCCATGCAGCCCAGCCCCAACGGGAAGACGGTGGGGCCGGTGCTGCCGAGAGTGCGGCGGCCGGAGCTCGTGCGGGCGGTCGTGCGGGCGGTCGTGCGGGGGGTGCTCTCGTTCTTCGTCATACAGCGAGAATGGCATGACGAGTGACAGATTTCAATATCTGTCACTCGTCAGTGTCAAGCGAGGATCCGCAACGCCAGAGCGGTCGCCGCGACCAGACACAGGACGGCCGCCGGTGCCAGCTCGTAGTCCTTGACCCGGAGGTGGGCGATGACCGCGCCGATGAAGTAGAGGGTCACCCCGGCCGCCGCGGCCACGCCGAGCGGCGTCACCCACAGGCCGGCGACCAGGCCGATCGCGCCCGCGGCCCTGAGTGCGGCCAGGCGCGGCAGCCATGCGTCCGGGACTTGGACCTTCTGCATGCTCGCGACGATCTGGTCGTTGCGCTGGAGGGCGAAGGCGGCGGAGGCGGTGAGCGCGAGGGCGAGCAGGACGCCGACGACGGCGTAGGCGATGAACATGAAAGGTCTCCAATGATCGGTGCTGTAGAATCATTGAATAGCATCAATGATCTGTCAGCCGCAATCATTTCCCGGTTGCTACGATGTGGACCATGACGGCAGATCAGGACGGACCGCACCCTCCCCAGCGGCTGGGCCTGCTGTTGGCCTGGCACGGATCGGTCACCCAGACGCGGATGAAGCGAGCACTCGGCGCGGCCGGGCTCACCCCGCGGCACGCGATGACGCTGATGCACCTGGAGGCCGGCCCCATCAGCCAGCGGGCGCTCGCCGAGCGGCTGGAGGTGGACCCGAGCGTGCTCGTCGGGATCCTGAACGACCTGGAGGGCGAGGGCCTGGCCGAACGCCGCCGGGACCCGGCCGACCGCCGCCGTCACAACGTGGCCATCACCGACGCCGGTGAGGCGGCCCTGCACAAGACGAACACCGCTCTCGACGAGGTCGAGAGCGGCATCTTCGCGGGCCTGTCGGCCGCCGAGTGCGACCTCCTGCGCGGCCTCCTCGACCGGGTCAACACCTCGGCCGAGGACTTCACCTGCGGCGAGTAGCCGCCCGGACGGATCTCCCCAGCACCTGCCGTCGACGTCCCTCCCGATCCGCGGGCCTCACGGGACAGCCCTCAGCCGCGCGGCGAACCCGTCGTCGCGGCGGCGCCGACCGGCTCCTCCAGGGTGCGGGCGGTCCGTTCCGCCGTCGCCCGGGCCCACGCGCCGCTCGTCGCCGCACCCACGATCAGGACGAGCAGCCCGCAGATCGTGATGATCCACCAGGCCGGCTGGGCCGCCGCCGAGAAGTCGGAGCCGTTCGCCAGCCCGGCCGCCAGCACCGAGCCGATCACCGCCACACCCAGGGTGCCGCCGGTCTGCCGGCTGGTGGAGGCGATGGCGGCCGCGACCCCGGCCTGGGAGCGGGGCATCCCGGACACGGCCGTATTGGTGATCGGCGCGTTCACCATGCCGAAACCGAGCCCGAACAGCATGTACCCGGCGAACAGCAGCGGGTTGGACGTCTCAGCCTCGAACAGGGCGAACAGCAGCCCGCTCGACGCCATCGCCACGCCCGCGATCAGCAGGCAGATCCGCGGTCCGCGACTGCCCACCAGCCGCCCGGCCAGCGGCGCGAACACGACGGTCAGGCCGGCCATCGGCAGCATGTAGAGCCCGGCGTGCAGGGCGCTGAGCCCCCGTACGTCCTGGAGGTACAGCGTGTTCAGGAAGAGGAATCCGGCCAGCCCGGCGAAGGCGCTGATCGCGATCACGGTCGACCCGCTGAAGGGCGCGCTCCGGAAGAACCGGAGATCGATCAGCGGCTCCTTGCACCGGGGCTCGTGGATCAGCAGCCCCAGGAACGAGGCGACGGCCACCACCGCGCACCCCAGGATCAGCGGCGAGCGCCAGCCGGCGGCCGGCGCCTCGATGATCCCGTACGTCAGACTGCCCAGCAGGGCGATGACCAGCACCTGGCCCAGCGGATCCGGGCGGCGTGGCCGGGCCGCCCGGGATTCCGGGATGTGCCGCAGGGTCAGCGCGAACGCCGCCAGACCGATCGGCAGGTTGATCAGGAAGATCGAGCGCCAGCCCACGGAGTCCACCAGCACCCCGCCGATCAGGGGGCCCGCCGCCATCGAGATGCCCCCGACCGCACCCCACACGCCGATGGCCCGGGCCCGCTCGGCGGGATCGGTGAAGGTGTTGGTGATGATCGACATCGCCACCGGGTTGAGCATCGCGCCGCCGACCGCCTGGACCATCCGGAAGACGATGAGCCAGTTGAGGCTGGGGGCCAGCGAGCAGAGCAGCGAGCCGCCGGTGAAGGCCACCAGTCCGGCCACGAACACCTTGCGGCGCCCGATCCGGTCGGCCGTCGAGCCCGCGAGCATCAGCAGCGAGGCCAGCACGAGCGTGTAGGCGTCGATGCTCCACTGCAGCCCCGCGACCGAGGCGTCCAGGTCGCGGCGCATCGAGGGCAGAGCGACGTTGAGCACGGTGTTGTCGAGGCTGACGATCAGCAGGCTCATGCAGCAGATCGCGAGGACGAGCATGCGCTGCCGGGGACTCGGCTCGATCATGCGCCGATGCTACGTCCCCCCTACCCCCTCGGCATGCGGGACAATGGGCGGATGACCACGCTCCCTCCGCCGCTCGCGATCGGCCCGCACACCGTGCAGCCCCCGGTGGTGCTCGCACCCATGGCCGGCATCACCAATGCCCCGTTCCGTACCCTCTGCCGGGAGTTCTCGGGCGGCAAGGGGCTGTTCGTGAGCGAGATGATCACGACCCGCGCCCTGGTCGAGCGCAACGAGAAGACCATGCAGCTGATCCACTTCGACGAGACCGAGAAGCCGCGCTCGATTCAGCTGTACGGGGTGGACCCGGGCACGGTCGGCAAGGCGGTCCGCATGATCGTCGAAGAGGACCGCGCCGACCACATCGACCTCAACTTCGGCTGCCCTGTCCCCAAGGTGACCCGCAAGGGCGGCGGCTCGGCCCTCCCGTACAAGCGCAACCTGCTGCGCGCGATCCTGCGCGAGGCCGTCGCCGGCGCCGGTGACCTGCCGGTCACCATGAAGATGCGCAAGGGCATCGACGACGACCACCTCACCTACCTCGACGCAGGCCGGATCGCCGTCGAGGAGGGTGTCACCGCCATAGCCCTGCACGGCCGGACCACCGCCCAGCACTACGGCGGCACCGCCGACTGGGACGCCATCGCGCGGCTCAAGGAGCACGTGCCGGAGATCCCCGTTCTCGGCAACGGCGACATCTGGTGCGCCGAGGACGCGCTGCGCATGGTCCGAGAGACCGGCTGCGACGGCGTGGTCGTGGGCCGTGGCTGCCTGGGGCGGCCGTGGCTGTTCAACGACCTGGTGGCGGCCTTCGAGGGGCGCCCCGAGGACTTCCACAAGCCCACCCTGCGCGAGGTGGCCGCCACCATGCACCGCCACGCCCAGCTGCTGGGGGAGTGGATCGGCGACGAGGCGCGCGGGGTGATCGACTTCCGTAAGCATGTGGCCTGGTACCTCAAGGGCTTCTCGGTGGGCTCCGAGATGCGCAAGAAGCTCGCGATCACCTCCTCCCTGGCCGAGCTGGACGCTCATCTGAGCGAGCTAGATCTGGATCAAGCATGGCCGGAGAGTGCGGACGGGCCTCGCGGTCGGACGTCCGGAAACAACCGAGTTGTCCTGCCGGACGGCTGGCTGAAGGACCCGTACGACTGCGCGGGTGTGAGCGAGGACGCTGAACTGGACACCTCCGGAGGCTGACAAATCGCCCTCCGTGGTGCGTGATATACGCCACGCATGGGAAAGGTTTCGCTCAGATGAGCACAGAAGTCACGGGTAAGACTTTCAAAGGGTGGCACTGGGTGCCACTCTTTGTGCGTTCAACATGTGAACGCAAATGTATCGATGATCGCTCATCCGAGCGTGATCAGGCCTCAGAAGCCCCCTCGGCCTTCGGGATGTGAAGGCTCTTCGGGCTTTCTGATTACCCATGAGTTACTTTCGATCTGCTGGCGCACGAGTGGTTACAGCCATATGACGACCAAGTGGACGTACCCAGAAGCCTTCGATCTGGGTATGTTCCTGGCCGTCAGGGCAGCCACCGAGCCTCGAGGAGTCGAGACCCGTGTCGGAAAACAAAGATCAGAAGTTCGTCTACGACTTCACCGAGGGCAACCGCGACCTCAAGGACCTTCTCGGCGGCAAGGGAGCCAACCTCGCCGAGATGACCAACCTGGGTCTGCCGGTCCCTCCCGGCTTCACCATCACCACCGAGGCCTGCAAGGTCTACCTCGACAGCGGCACGGCCCCGGCCGAGCTGCGCGAAGAGGTCAGCGCCCACCTTGCGGCCCTCGAGGCGAAGATGGGCAAGAAGCTCGGACAGTCGGACGACCCGCTGCTGGTCTCCGTGCGCTCCGGTGCGAAGTTCTCGATGCCCGGCATGATGGACACGGTCCTGAACATCGGTCTTTCCGACGACTCCGTGAAGGGCCTCGCCTCCCAGGCCGGTAACGACCGCTTCGCGTGGGACTCGTACCGCCGCCTCATCCAGATGTTCGGCAAGACCGTGCTGGGCGTGGACGGCGAGCTCTTCGAGGAAGCCCTCGACGAGGCCAAGGCCGCCAAGAAGGTCACCGTCGACACCGACCTCGACGCCGCCGACCTGAAGAAGCTCGTCACCCGCTTCAAGAAGATCGTCGCCAAGCAGGCCGGCCGCGACTTCCCGCAGGACGCCCGCGAGCAGCTCGACCTCGCCGTCGAGGCCGTCTTCAACTCGTGGAACACCGACCGCGCCAAGCTCTACCGCCGCCAGGAGCGCATCCCGAGCGACCTGGGCACCGCGGTCAACATCTGCTCCATGGTCTTCGGCAACCTCGGCCCCGACTCCGGCACCGGCGTCGCCTTCACCCGAGACCCCGCCAGCGGCCACGCGGGCGTCTACGGCGACTACCTGCAGAACGCCCAGGGCGAGGACGTCGTCGCGGGTATCCGCAACACCGTGCCGCTCGCGGACCTGGAGGCCATCGACAAGGCCTCGTACGACCAGCTCATGACGATCATGACGACGCTGGAGAACCACTACAAGGATCTCTGCGACATCGAGTTCACCATCGAGCGCGGCCAGCTGTGGATGCTCCAGACCCGCGTCGGCAAGCGCACCGCGGGCGCGGCCTTCCGCATCGCCACCCAGCTCGTGGACCAGGGCCTGATCGACGAGGCCGAGGCCCTCCAGCGGGTCAGCGGCCACCAGCTGGCGCAGCTGATGTTCCCGCGCTTCGACGAGGGCGCCAAGACCACCCTGCTCGGCCGCGGCATCGCCGCCTCCCCGGGCGCGGCGGTCGGCAAGGCCGTCTTCGACTCGTACACGGCCGTCAAGTGGTCCCGCTCCGGCGAGAAGGTCATCCTGATCCGCCGCGAGACCAACCCGGACGACCTGGACGGCATGATCGCCTCCGAGGGCATCCTGACCTCGCGCGGCGGCAAGACCTCGCACGCCGCCGTCGTCGCCCGCGGCATGGGCAAGACCTGTGTCTGCGGCGCCGAGGAGCTCGACGTCGACACCAAGCGCCGCCGCATGACGGTCGGCGAGACGGTCATCGAAGAGGGCGACGTCGTCTCCATCGACGGCTCCACCGGCAAGGTCTACCTCGGTGAGGTACCCGTCGTACCGTCCCCGGTCGTCGAGTACTTCGAGGGCCGCATGCACGCCGGCGCCGACGACGCCGACGAGCTCGTCGCCGCCGTGCACCGGATCATGGCGTACGCGGACCGTGTCCGCCGCCTGCGCGTGCGCGCCAACGCCGACAACGCCGAGGACGCGCTGCGTGCCCGCCGCTTCGGCGCCCAGGGCATCGGCCTGTGCCGCACCGAGCACATGTTCCTCGGCGAGCGCCGTGAACTCGTGGAGCGACTGATCCTCGCGGACACCGACGGCGAGCGCGAGGAGGCACTCAGTGCCCTCCTGCCGTTGCAGAAGAAGGACTTCGTCGAGCTCTTCGAGGCGATGGACGGCCTGCCCGTCACCGTCCGCCTCCTGGACCCGCCGCTGCACGAGTTCCTGCCCGACATCACCGAGCTGTCGGTCCGCGTCGCCCTCGCCGAGTCCCGCAAGGACGCCAACGAGAACGACCTGCGCCTGCTCCAGGCCGTGCACAAGCTGCACGAGCAGAACCCGATGCTGGGTCTGCGCGGTGTCCGCCTCGGTCTGGTCATCCCCGGCCTGTTCAAGATGCAGGTCCGGGCGATCGCCGAGGCAGCCGCCGAGCGCAAGAACGCCAAGGGCGACCCGCGCGCCGAGATCATGGTCCCGCTCGTCGGCACCGTCCAGGAGCTGGAGATCGTCCGCGACGAGGCCGACCAGGTCATCGCCGAGGTCGAGGCCGCCACCGGCACCAACCTCAAGCTGACCATCGGCACGATGATCGAGCTGCCGCGCGCCGCCCTGACGGCCGCCCAGATCGCCGAGGCCGCGCAGTTCTTCTCCTTCGGCACGAACGACCTGACCCAGACGGTGTGGGGCTTCTCCCGAGACGACGTCGAGGCCAGCTTCTTCACCGCCTACCTGGAGAAGGGCATCTTCGGGGTCTCGCCCTTCGAGACCATCGACAAGGACGGCGTCGGCTCCCTCGTGCGCTACGCGGTCGAGCAGGGCCGGGCCACCCGCCCCGACCTCAAGCTCGGCGTCTGCGGCGAGCACGGCGGCGACCCCGAGTCGGTCCACTTCTTCCACGAGGTCGGCCTCGACTACGTCTCCTGCTCGCCCTTCCGGATCCCGGTGGCGCGCCTGGAGGCCGGCCGTGCGGCCGCCGAGGCGAAGGGCAGCGACAGCCGCTGACCCCTGGCCCGCCATGGGCCCCATAGACCGCGCCTGTCCCCGGGTTCCCTGACTGCCCGGGGGCGGGCGCGCCTATTTTTATTGTTCAACGAATCTTTACGCCAGCAGGCGGTGGACGGATCCCCACCCGTCCACCGCCGCTGTCATTCTGCCGGGCACGTCGGCGCTTCCCGGTGCGACCGACCGCCAGGCCCCGCAAAGCCCCCCACGGCCTTCGCGGAGCGTTTCGGTCGCACCGGAGTGTGCCCGGCGGAGTACAGGATTTCGGTTGTCACGCCCCCGCCGAAAGGGGTTTCAACTGTGGCCGAAAGGGCGTGGTGACAACGTGTGACGGCGTGCATACTCATGAGGCGGGGGGATTGCGGTTGCACAGGTGGGGGTTCGGTGCTGCGTATCCATTTCACTGGAGTGGACCTGGCACGCGTACGGATGGCAGGGCGTCCCGATGCGTTGTGGGAAACGATTCTGAGCTTTCACCGCTTAAGAGACCGGCGTGATGCCCGGTTGTTCGGTGAATGGCGTACGGAAACCCGGAGCAGGTTGAATAGTGAAACACGCACGCTCGGTATGCTCATACCGAGTCGTGGTTATTTCCCGGATTTCCTGACCCCTGTGGAGGGGCAGTACGGGTGGGACGTGGGCCTCGACGCGCTGCGCGGGATCCGTCCCGAGCGCATGCGGCGCGAGCTGCAGCTGCTGGGCGCCGGTGCGCCTATGACGCCGCGGTTACGGGAGTTCATGGACGGCGGTGACAAGCAGCTGCCGCGGCTCATGGGCGAGCTCCGCGCGTACCACCGGGCCGCCGTGGAGCCGTACTGGACGCATATCCAGGCCCAGATCGAGGCCGAGCGCGCCGCGCGCGGCCGGGCCCTGCTGGACGGCGGCGCCGACGAACTGCTGGCGTCGCTGCCGCCCATGCTGCGCTGGCGGGCTCCGGTGCTGGAATGCGATTACCCCGTGGACCGTGACGTACGGCTGCGGGGGCGCGGGCTGCTGCTCCAGCCGTCCTTCTTCTGCCGGCGCACCGCGGTGACCCTGCACGATCCGGAGCTGCCACCGGTGCTGGTCTACCCGGCCGCCGCGCAGCTGGCTTCGGCGCCCACGGGCGGCGAGGCGGCCCGGCCCGTGGAGGAGCAGCGCCAGCGCACCCTGGGCAAGCTGGTCGGGCACACCCGCTCGGTCGTGCTGCGGGCCATAGGGGACGGAGCGACCACCAGCGAGCTGGCCCGCCGGGCCGGGGTCTCGCTGGCCTCCGCGAGCCAGCACGCCTGCGTGATGCGGGAGGCGGGGCTGGTGACCACGCTGCGACGGGGGAACGCGGTGCTGCACACCGTGACCCCGCTGGGGGCCGCGCTGCTCAAGGGCGGGGCCGTGGCCTCGTGACGGGGCCGCGCCCCGACGGCGTCGTAGCCGGCGGGGCGCGGTCTCGTGTGCGGCTGCGGGTACGGGTGCGGCGCCGTTGCGGGGACGCTGCCCCCGGACCCCCGCGCCTCAAACGCCGGCGAGGCTGGAAGGT